>CAYXFB010000151.1:0-2511 GCA_964464145.1 uncultured Christensenella sp. | reverse complement strand
AAGAAATTGACCGCCTTGATAAACAGGCAAGAAAAGAAAAACAGCCAAAGAAGAAGTTTGAGTTGGCTCAGCAGATAAATAAATTGAGGAAAGAGTTGGAGGAATTGAAGTGAACTTTACATTCAAAGCAGTATCAGAACCCGAATGCAAGAACTTTTTGAAAGTCAAGAAGAATGATACATATTTCACCATTGACGAGTTTATTATAACATTTAAGTCAGATTCGGAGGAGATTCTTTCCGATTGCTCAATCAAGTATCGTGAAAGTGAAATGAGCTACCAGCAGATGATTGATGAATACGTTGCTTTTTCAGAAAGTTTAGAGTTTTATCCGTTTCAAGAACAAATGCTTATTGTAGATACGTCAATACGTTCTGCCTTGTATTTTGCTAATAAGGCAGCTGATTGTCTGCAAACTGCACGGTTTTTTGCGATGAAAGGCGCTTTGCTTTTGGATATTGATTTTAACCTGCATTGGGCTGACGGATACGTTCCACAGTATCTGTTTCGATGTATAAATTTCGGAACCGCCTCAACATGGTACTCAAATTCTTTCGACCATATCCTCCAAATTGCATATTGGGGATTGCATTTACACACTTCGGTTACCGATAGAGATGACAATATTTACGACGATTCTTGGGATGCAAAAAAGACTATGGGACTTTGCACGTATGATTTTGTTGTTGCAGAATTGAAGGCTCGTAAACTTACTGAGATTCGAAATAGCCTAACCTCATGTTCTGGCAAAATTGAAGAAGTCAGAAAGTGGGCGAATTATATAAAGCATAAGGGTGGAATTGATTATAAATATTTAGAAGCTGAAAAACCTTATAAAGTATACATCACTCCTGTTGAAGAAGGTCAAGCAGTTTCTCCTGCGCCTAAGCTTGGAGACAAACTAAAATTGCCTGATGAACAGTTTGCAATCAACGATTTCAAATCACCCGTTGAGATTGATATAGATGAAAAGTTACCTACACTGATAGATGCCCATGTTGCACTACACAAATGTCTTGGCGAGATTATAGCGGCAGTAGATTTTGATGGAAACGCAGTAAAGTTTTCTACTAAGGAGGAACAAGATAATGGACAAGCTTAAAATGCACAGCCTAAACAAGGTGGATGAGAATATAGAGAAAATTGGCAGGCTTTTCCCAAACTGTTTGACTGAGCGCAAGGGCGAGAACGGCGAGGTGGAGTACGCCATTGATTTTGATATGCTCAAGCAGGAGCTTTCCTCCGTAGTGGTTGAGGGCAACGAAGAACGCTATCAATTTACCTGGCCGGACAAGAAAAAGTCTGTGCTGCTTGCCAACGCACCTATTGCCAAAACCCTGCGCCCTTGCCGTGAAGAAAGCGTAGATTTTGACAGTACAGAAAATCTTTATATTGAAGGGGATAACCTTGATGTGCTGAAACTGCTGCAAGAAACCTACCTCGGCAAGGTGAAGATGATATACATCGACCCGCCATATAACACAGGCAACGACTTTGTGTACGAGGACGATTTTGCCCAAAGCACAGAGGAATATATGGAAAACAGTGGACAGTTTGATGATGATGGCAATCGCCTTGTAAAAAACCTTGACAGCAATGGGCGTTTTCACACCGACTGGCTGAATATGATTTATCCGAGATTGAAGCTTGCTAAAGACCTCCTTGCTGATGATGGTGTGTTATTCATTAGCATTGATGATAATGAGGTTGAAAACCTAAAGAAGAGTTGCAACGAGATATTAGGAGAATCAAACTTCATTGACTGCATAACTTGGAATACTCGTGTTCCCAAAAACGACAACAAGGGACTCGGGAATATACATCAGTATATATTGGTCTATGTTAAACAAGCACAAAACAATCGGCAATTTATGATGTTAAAAGATGGATTAGATGAAGTTTTTGAGTTGTGTGAAAAGCTCAAACGGCAAGGCATTCCTATTCCAAAGGCAGAGGAGGAGCTGAAAAAACTCTATAACAAAAAAGGCTACGACCGTGGAATCACTCTCTACAATGCCTTAGACGACAATTATCAGCCTTGGGGAAAAATAAATATGAGTTGGCCAAATAGTGATACATTTGGATCGACTTACGATGTCCTGCATCCATCCAACAAAAAACCTACGAAAAAGCCTGACCGTGGTTGGAGATGGAATAAGACAACATTTGATAGTCATTTGGACTATGATAATGCTATTCAACGATATGACGGGAGCTTTGTTTGCGGTGAGATATGGTTCGCAAAAGATGAGAACACACAACCAAGCTCTATAAAATATCTTAAAGATGTCGGGGA
The DNA here is from genome assembly GCA_964464145.1 of uncultured Christensenella sp. Lineage (GTDB taxonomy): Bacteria > Bacillota > Clostridia > Christensenellales > Christensenellaceae > UBA5399. The sequence continues at coordinate 215 of CAYXFB010000151.1, read as the reverse complement.
AATGTTGCTCAGAACTATTGTTAGCCTAAAGAGTGACGGAGGAGTTGAACTGGAAAAAGTTTTTGAGGGAAAAAGCTTTTTTTCAAATCCTAAGCCAACTTCTCTAATGAGATTATTGCTCGCTTCTTTAGAAGAAAACGAGGGTATATTCCTCGACTTCTTCTCCGGCTCTGCCACCACTGCCCACGCTGTTATGCAGCTAAACGTAGAGGATG
>CAYXFB010000150.1:0-2585 GCA_964464145.1 uncultured Christensenella sp. | reverse complement strand
CCAAAAATTTGCTGAAATCGTTTTTAAAAATGTTTTAAAATAGTTTTAAAAGCATGCGGCCATACCCGGCGACAAAGGAGCCGCTGGTATGACCCATGCAAGGCTTTCCCAAGAGCAAGCGCGTAGCGTGAAGCGATTGGATGAAAGCTACTGCTTTGTATATCTAAATTTTTGCAAGTTCGAGACTTCCGCAACCATAGGGCAGGGAAGTGTATATCTTTTTTTGTTCAGCCGCCACACGCTCCCGGGATTACTCTACCGGGAGCGGATGCCAGCATCAAGAAAGAGAGGAGACTCCGTCGCAGTAGCTTTCAGCCAATCATGCTTCGCATTCTTGGGAAAGCCTTGCGTGCCTTTTGCCAGCCAATCGCGCGTTACGCTCTTGGGGCAAAACGCATATTACAAAAAGACCGCCGATACCGTCACTGTTTGCCGCCGTCCCATCAGGCGTATCGAAAAAACCGCCCGGCGTTGTCTTTTATGCACTGCTATAAGGTCTGCGGTGTCAAAGTACCCACGCACCACAGAGCCGTCGTTATCAATTTCGTGCGGCTCCATCATGGCCGCCGCCATTTTGCGGATATTCTCCGCCTCATCACCCGGCAGCGGATCACCGTAGTTCATCACCCGCAGCACACTGGGCGCTTCCTTCACGCGGTAGTAGTCCGCGTCCGAAAGCTCCGTATCCAAAAACAGGTAGCCGGGCATTAGCACCTTCGCTTCTTTTACCCACACGCCTTGCCGCCGCATATATTGCATTTCCATAGGCAGCAGCGGTATATATTTCATCAGCCGCTCACGCAGCTCCGCTTCTTTGCCTGTACATATGTGCAGCACTATCATTTCTCCGCCACCTTTTTGCCGTTAAGAAATTTCGCCAGTTCATCGTACAGCTCCGGGCGCTCTTTCTTTACAGCATCAAACACTAACGCCTTCACTTCATCCATGGCCGAATCCTGTGCCGAAGAATTTTGCACGTCTATGCGCTTCTTATATGCCACAGCACGCACCAGCGCGTTGGCCTCACGCATCATCTTATCGGGAGATACCTCCAGCCAAGCGTCCTCCTCCGTGTTGGCAAGAGCATTAAAGATATTCTGCGCTGCCAGCCGCGTTATGGCCTCGGTTACATCAAGGTCGGGGTATTTCTGTATTTCGTCCATCATATATCTGAAATTTTCACTTGCAATGGTCACCATCTGCACATTAGCTTTAAAATGCTGTGCATATCTCCACAAGCAAGACAAAGATATCTTCTCGCCGTTGTCCGAAATATATTCAAGAATATATTTGTATTTCGTATCCACCAGTAGCATCTGGTCAACGGTTTCTTTCACTTCAGGCGGCAGGTCTTTCACCTTGCTATGCCTCAGGTTTCCTATTTTACCCATAATTACAACACCGGTATCAGTTCGTCTCGTATGGCTTTTCCAAACAAGCGGATGCCCTTTGCAGACACCTTGGCTTCCAGCGCGGTGTACTCAGCATCCGCTAGCCGCGCCGCACCGTGACTGCCAACAAACCTAAGCTCTATGTATCCGGCTTCGCTAAGATAATTGATACTGTCCAAAAACTCATGTATCTTTACGCCTTCACGTTCAATCACGTATTGTACGGATACCAAATCAATAAACTGGTATCGTTCGCTTAGAATGTTGATCCGACGCATCACCTTACCATTGGTTATCACGAATCTTGTCTTTCCTACTTCATTTCCCATCACGGTACCTCTCTATCTTGGATTCCATGCGCTCCAGCGTACTTTCCTGTTTGTCATCCATCCGCTCCAGCATGGATGCCACCTCAGACATCTTTATAAAAAAGTCGTTCTTGTTTACAGAGCTGAGCTGTATTTCGTGCATCGCGTCCGTTATCTTGTCAATCTTATTCTCCAGCTTTTCAAAATCACTGCGCGGCGTGTAGTCAAGCTTTACGCGATCCACCTCATTGCTCACGGCGTTGATATCTTCATGCGTCGCATACTCGCGCTTTACGCAATCCACATCCTCGCGTACTCTGTCAAGATCGGTCATGGTGCGTTTAAGAAAAAACGCTACCACGCCCAGCAATATTGCCAGCAATCCGTTAAATATGTAATCCAGCAAGGGGATTCCCGTTGTCATACTCCACTCCAATACAAAAAAATATAAGGTATAGCCTACAAAAACTATACCTTATATATTGAAAAGAATATTTTCACATATGACAATAATAGATGTTACTCGTCAAATATTGAAAGCTGTCCGGGCACAACGCCGCTCTCGGGTGCCACAATGCGGCGTATCTGCGCAACGCTCAAGCCATGCGTGCGCGCCAGTGCCATGTGGTTGCCCCCATCAAACTCAGCGCGAATGCTGCGATTTCTAAGAAATATCTTGTGCGTGGGTATGTATATCGCGCTTCCGGCCGCATACTGAACCAGCTTGTTATATGCGTCAATGCCAATAACTTCGGCCAGCTCCCGCTGCATCCCGTCCAGCTCTTCTATCAAGATCATATTTTCCATACCCGCGCCTCCTTTTCCCTTAATTCTGCATTCTTAATTCTTAATTGCCTTTTTGCGCTGCTCCGAAGCCACATACTGC
>CAYXFB010000149.1:0-2624 GCA_964464145.1 uncultured Christensenella sp. | reverse complement strand
CGGAATCCTGCTACCCCAGCCAACAAATCAGGTTCACATCAAAGATGTGAGCCTTATTTGTTTTAAAAGCAGCAGGATTTGAACCAAGAGGAAAACGAAGAGAGCGCCGCCTGTGGCGGGTGAAAACTCGCCTTTTTTCGATTTTTGCCCGTCGTCCGTTTTTTGAAAATTCGGACGATTTACAGACGCGAAAAATAACATTATAATTCATAGTGAACATAAAGTAATACTAATTCCAAATTAAAACATCAGTTTTAATTCGGAAGCGCCGCGCCTACGGCGTGGCATGTTCTGCGCAAGAGCAGCGCAGAACGCGTCTGCCATTCCAAACGCGCTTCGCGCTATAAAAAGTGTAAGCACTTTTTAAATGGAATCGGTATAAAAAAGCATATCTGGTTTATATACGCGCAAAAGGTAAGGGGATATTATGAAAAACAAAAAAATATTAGCAATAGCACTGGCGGCAATAATGGCGTTTTCGCTCGCGCCCACGGCGGCACTGGCGGCAAATGCGCCAACAGAAGCGCCCGAACAAGCGGAAGCAGCGGTAGAGCAGCCGCAGGAAACACAACCGCCGGAGCAGACGGACGAGGTTCTTGTTGAAGTTGCGGAAGAAAATATTGAGATAGTGGAAACCGAGGCTACAGAAGCCGGGCAAGAGCCTGTTGCCGATCAGGCGGCGCTCAATGCTCGTTCTATAGACGACGGCCACATAGTTTTTGAATGGAATACGGCCGAAAGTGCATGGTACGTAAAGCAAAGTCTCACTGTTGAAAAAATTGCCGCCAACGACACGGAGCACCCCTTTGTAATTTCGCAAAGCGTGGCTGAAACCTCAAACACCATAGCGGTGGACGGCACAGGCAGCAACGGCGCCAAGCTGAGTGTGCAGCTAGACGGGGTGAACATAAAGCCAAGCTCTAAAGTATCGCCCTTTAGTATAACCGGCGGCGGCAATGTGGATATACAGCTCAGCGGCACAAACACGCTGGACGCGAACGATAGCGGAAACGACAGCGCGGGGCTTCGGGTGGAGGAGGAAGACCCCTCCGGCACCGCTGTGATGAACACCGTAACAATAAGCGCGAAGAATGGCTCCGGCGATAAGCTTATAGCAAAAGGTTATTTTGGCGCGGGCATAGGCGGCAGTGGTACATATAGTAGTGATGGTGCAACGTGCGGCACTGTAATAATAAATAGCGGCGCTGTGGAGGCTACGGGATATTGCGGTGCGGGCATAGGCGGCGGCGGTAGTGTGAATGCCAATATTGGCGGCGATGGCGGCATTGTAACAGTAAACGGCGGCACTGTGCAGGCTGCAAGTAATATGGGTGCGGGCATAGGCGGCGGATTTTCTTACAAGGCTGACGATGATAATGTCGGCGGTGCGGGAGCGGTTTTTAGAATATATAACGGTGTGGTGAACGCGTCCAGCGTGCTGGGTGCAGGTATAGGCGGCGCGGGCGTTCCCGAAGCCGAAGTCCTTGGTATAGCAGGATCGGGTAATATCGTAGAAGTAAAAGGCGGAGAAGTAACCGCTATAAGCAAATCGGGCGCAGGCATAGGCGGCGGATATGGTGAAACCCAAAATGGTGCGGGCGGAATAATAAACATTAGCGGCGGCATTGTGAATGCTGTAAGTTCAACCGGCGCAGGTATAGGCGGCGGCTCATCTTATAATGCAGAAAACGGTAATATTACCACTGCTGCAGGCGGGGCGGGTGGTACGGTAAATATAATCGGCGGTACTGTAAATGCCACATCCAAAGGCGACTCAGGTAATGAACAAAGCGCGGGCATAGGCGGCGGTTGGGGGCCTTACACATTAGGTGCTTCCGGCAGCATAACAATAACGGGCGGCAGCGTGAATTACAGCGGCAGAACAGATGCAAGCATGCAGGCGCAGCCCACCAACGGCAGAGACACCGTATACAAAACCGCCATAGACCTAGGCAAGCCCATGGCCAATACGCCGGTCACGGAGGGCGGCATAGGCGGCTTGATGCTAAAGCAAGCGCCCGGTGCGGGCGAATACGGCATGAAGGACGTAAAAACGGACGGGAACGGCAATGTGTATATCTGGATGCCGATTAGTGTAAACTTAAATGGCAGCGCGGCGACCATAAAGGCGGGCGACACATACTACTACGGAAGAGTGCCCCAAATAGCGGCAGATAACACCACCACCGCTATATTTAAGAGCTATGTGGATATGAATACGGAAAGTGTAAATGTATTATGGGATAGCGGAAGATGGGTGTATAGCTGGGGGATACTAGGCGGTAGCGACAGTGACCCAACCCCCATACCCGCAAACACAGCGGACAGCCCGCTGCCCATAGGCCAGACCGCCTCCCAATCCCCCACCGCATACACCATAACGGTGAACGGCGCAGGCAGCAACGGCGCCAAGCTGAGTGTGCAATTGGACAGGGTGAATATACAAAGCTCAGTTGTATCGCCGTTTAGCATAAGAAACGGCGGCAATGTGGATATACAGCTTAGCGGTACAAACACGCTGGACGCGTCTAATGGCGGAAACAGCGCGGGACTTCAGGTGGAGGATGGAAACACCGTAACCATAAGCGCGAAGAACGGACCCGGCGATAAGCTTATAGCAAAAG
>CAYXFB010000148.1:0-2765 GCA_964464145.1 uncultured Christensenella sp. | reverse complement strand
GGCGAACTTCTGCCGGTAGTCGTCCTGCAACTCCTTGCGCTTCTTCTCCGTGTCTTCGGCCTTGTTGAGTTCCTTGCGGAAGAGGATGTTGACGGCACCGTCCGGCCCCATCACAGCAATCTCGGCTGTCGGATAAGCGAAGTTGATGTCGCCGCGGATATGTTTCGAGCTCATCACATCGTAGGCTCCGCCGTAGGCTTTGCGGGTGATAACGGTCACTTTCGGGACAGTAGCTTCGCAATAGGCATAGAGGAGTTTCGCGCCGTGGCGGATAATGCCGTCGTACTCCTGGTTCACGCCGGGAAGGAAACCGGGGACATCCACCAGCGTCAGCAACGGAATGTTGAACGCGTCGCAGAAGCGGACAAAGCGGGCGGCCTTGACTGAAGCATTGATATCGAGCGTTCCGGCCAGGGCGGCAGGCTGGTTGGCTACGACACCGATAGTCTTCCCGTTCAGGCGGATATATCCGATGACGATATTCCGGGCATATTCTTCCTGCACTTCGAAGAAGTTGTTATCGTCGGCCACCGAAATAATCAGTTCCTTCATATCATAGGGCTGGTTGGGGTTGGTCGGGATGAGGTTGTTGAGTTGTTCGTCGATGCGGTTGGCACTGTCGGTAGTCGGCACGAAAGGAGGCTCTTCCATATTATTATTCGGCAGGAAGGACATCAGTTCGCGTATCTTGAGGATGCAATCCATATCGTTGTCGGCTGTGAAATGCGCCACGCCCGAACGGGTACTGTGCACTTCGGAGCCGCCCAGTTCGTTCATCGTGACCTCTTCCTGCGTCACACTCTTCACCACTTCTGGTCCGGTGATGAACATATAACTGGAGTCCTTCACCATCATAATGAAGTCCGTCAGTGCAGGCGAATAGACAGCACCTCCGGCGCACGGGCCCATGATAGCGCTAATCTGCGGGATGACACCCGAGGCCAGCGAGTTGCGAAGGAATATCTCGGCATATCCGGCCAGCGAACGGACACCTTCCTGGATACGTGCCCCGCCGGAGTCGTTCAGCCCGATGACGGGTGCTCCGAGTTGCATCGCCATATCCATTATCTTACAAATCTTACGCGCATACGTTTCGGAGAGTGCCCCGCCGAAGACGGTAAAGTCCTGGGCGAAAACAAAAACGGTGCGTTTGCCTATCATTCCATAACCGGTCACAACTCCATCCCCCAACGGTTTCTGTTTTTCCAGTCCGAATTCCGTGCAACGGTGGGTGACAAACTTGTCGACTTCGACGAAGCTTCCCTTTTCGAGTAAGAGTTCGATACGTTCGCGGGCAGTGAGTTTTCCTGCCGCATGTTGTTTCGCAATTCTGTCTTCCCCTCCCCCAAGCTCTGCCTGGTGATTGAGGGCTGCCATTTGGTCAATTTTCTCTTTCATGGACTTCCCGGTTTAATTAATTTATGTGATGTGCAATGTATATAATTATATAATGTAAACATCCGAAACATGGATAAGGTTTATTGATGGCTTGATAAGTTCTATTTATTACAACGTATGAATTTCCGGCAAAGAAAGGAAGTGAGGGCGTTCTATCGGAACAGAAATGGCATTACAGAGGTGAAAAATGCCTTTCTTCGTAACAAAAAGCATTTTCAAACATTGCAAAGTCGTTTTCGTTGGAACAAAAAGGGCTTTTACATACTGCAAAGTCACTTTTGCTGTAACAGAAACGACTTTGCAGAGGTGAAAAATCATTTTTGTTCCAACGAAAGTGACTTTGCAGAGGTGTAAAGCCCTTTTTGCTAGAGCAGATGCTTCGGGCGAAGCTGAAACAGGCGGTTATTTGCTGGTCATAATATCCAGTACCAGTTTATCGGTTGCCTCCATCCCCCTCGAACCGATAGCGGTCAGGTTGGTAATGGATTTGTCCACACATTCATCGATGATACCTTCAACCGGAGTCACCACTTTATCTTCCATCGCCATCAAGGCCGAAAGCATAGCTGTCGAAACACCGCTGGATACTTTCATTGCGCAACTAGGTTTGGCCCCGTCGCATATCATACCGGTGATGTTGCCTATCATATTCTTGATAGCATACGAGATTTGCGTCTTGCTACCTCCCATCAGGTACGTAATGCCGCAACTGGCCCCTGTAGCCGCTACCACACATCCGCAAAGGGCGGAAAGGCGGCCGAGGCTCTGCTTGATGTAGATAACCATCAGGTGGCTCAGCATCAGGGCACGTATCAGTTGTTCTTCGGTGCATGCGATGTCTTCGGCAAACGAGAGGACGGGAAGTGTGGCGGCTATACCCTGGTTCCCGCTACCGGAATTGCTCATCACCGGTATCATGGCGCCGTCCATGCGGGCATCGCAAGCAGCGGCAGTCATAATCAGCATGTGGGTGTAGGCAGAGTCGCCCATGTATTTTTGGCCGTATGGGCCGGATACGGTTTTGCTGACCGTGTGGCCGTAATTGCCCTGCCGGGAGGCTTCGGCGGCGGCTTTATTGATACGGGCCGTTTCGAGGATGAAGCGGATTTCGTCGAGGGGCATCTCCATGGCAAAGTCGTAGACGGTACAGAAGGAAAGTTTCAGTTCATCCTCGCGACAAGCTTCATCGGAGCCGGAACCGGAAGTACGAAGGTCGCTGAGAACGGTTCCGTTCTTTTCCACATATACAATCTTCGTGTGCCCGTGGCAGATAATGACCTTGGAACTTTCGCCTCCGGATGTGCAGGCTACTTCGATATAGAGTTTGTCCACATTCTCTTTCAGGGCAATGTGTATGCTTTTGGAAG
>CAYXFB010000147.1:0-2837 GCA_964464145.1 uncultured Christensenella sp. | reverse complement strand
AAAGGCGGTACAGCCAAGGCGCATATCGTGCAAAGTAAAGCTTTCATCGTTTAGAGAAACGATAAAATAGAAGTATAAGCGCCCCCGCGCAGCGGGAAAGGTGGTACAACCAAGGCGCATATTGCACAAAGTAAAGCTTTCATCGTTTAAGGAAACGACAAAATAGGAGTATAAGCGCGCCTGCGCAGTGGGAAGAGCAGTACAACAAAGATGTGTATTGTACATAAGTAAAGGTTTCATCGTTTAGAAAAACGATAAAATAGAAGTATAAGCGCCTCCGTGCACAGGGAGAAAAACAACCCAACGCAAGCGCAATAAAAACTACAAAGCAAACCCGAAAAACGCACAATATTTCAATTTTCACATTGCAGGGCAATAGATCAAACACCACGTTTGCGCTGGACGTGTCAGCGTGTTAGAATGTATAGTGTATTTTTGTAAATAAACCGAAGGAATAAAGAATGAGACTGGACGCTCTTTTCAAGCCTATAAAAATAGGCGGTATGGAAATCAAAAATAGACTTGCCGTACCGCCCATGGGCACAAACTATGCGGATGCGGATTTTTCCGTTTCTTCCCGTATGGTTGAATATTACCGTGCGCGGGCATGGGGCGGTTTCGGTCTTGTCACGGTAGAATTTACGGCAGTGCAGCGCGGAGGAGTAGCGGCGGCGCGTCAGCTTGGGCTGTGGGAGGACAGGCAGGTAAACGGCTTCCGCAAGCTGGCCGAGGCTGTTCATGAACATGGCGCGAAGCTGTCCGTTCAGCTTCATCACGGCGGTCGGCAAACGCTTCCCGCGCTGTGCGGTGGTCAGCCGGTGGCGCCCTCTGCAATTCCCTGCCCAGAGCTTAAAAGTTTGCCGCGCGAAATGAGCAACGGTGAGGTTTACGAAACCATTGCCGCATTTGTGGATGCGGCGGAGCGTGTCAAGGCGGCGGGTGCGGACGCTGTAGAGCTTCATGGTGCGCATGGTTATCTTTTGGCGGAATTCATGTCCGCTTACGCAAACAGGCGCACGGACGAATTTGGCGGCAGTCTGCACAATAGAATGCGTTTTCCGCGTCTCATAATTGAGGGGATACGCGAAAGATTGGGCAGCTTCCCCATAATTTTTCGCATAAGCTCGGAGGAGAAAACTGTGGACGGACGTTGCATCGCAGAAACGCGGGCAGTGTGCCGCTTGCTGGAGGAAATGGGCGTAAATGCGCTGGACGTTTCCGCCGGGGTGTACGGCAGCTTTCCGTGGATCTGGGGAGCGGGCGACGCGCCTTACGGTTACAGCACCAAGTTCGCCGAGGACGTGAAAAAATCCGTCGGCATACCCGTTATAGGTGTGGGGCGGATAATGGATCCCGCAATGGCGAACGAGCTAGTGGAGACGGGTCGGCTGGACATGGTGGCGCTGGGTCGCCAGTCGCTGGCGGAGCCGCATTGGCCGCGTATAGTGCAGCGGGGAGACTACGAAGATATCTCGCCCTGCATAGCCTGCCATCAGGGCTGTACGGAGCAGCTCTTCCAAGGAAACAATGTTACATGCGTCGTGAATCCGCTGTGCGGAAACGAGGCGGACATGCCAATAGAACCGGCTCTGCGGCGCAAAAAAATAATGGTGGTTGGCGGCGGGCCGGGTGGGCTTTACGCGGCCATGCTGCTGAAGCTGCGCGGGCACAGCGTGGCGCTTTACGAAGCACAGGCCCATACGGGCGGGCAGATGAGAGCGGCGGCAATGCCTCCCGGCAAGGCGGATTTTGCGCGAGCGGCGGCCTATTACCGCCACATGTGCGAAAAGCTTGGCGTGGAGATTAATTGCGCCACTCAAGCCACGGCGGAGCTCATATCGGCCAAGCGGCCGGATGCCGTGGTGCTGGCCACGGGCGGTACGCAGATAGTGCCAAACATAGCGGGCGCGAACGGACGAAACATTGTTTCGACGACCGATCTGCTGCTGGGCAAAGAGCAGGCGGGAGGGCGCGTGCTGATAGCGGGTGGCGGCATGACGGGCATAGAATGCGCGGATTACCTGGGTCAGTACGGCTGCGATATAACGGTGGTGGAAATGTCCAAAACCGTGGGCGCGGATGTGAACGAAATGGTGAAAAAGACTCTAATGCCAAGGCTAAGGGGTTGCGGCGTGAAGTTTATAACGGAAGCAAAAATAACCGAGTTTACGGAAGACGGCGCCACATACGAGCAAGCGGGAAAGACGGAAACGCTGAGCGGTTTTGACAACATAGTGCTGGCCATGGGCGTGAAGCCGAACAACCCACTAGAGAGCGCAGCGAAAGAGGTGCTAAGCGAAGTGTACGTGATAGGCGGGGCGGCCGGAGCAATGCGCTTGCTGGACGTTGCTAAGCAAGCGGTCGAAATCGGACTTAAAATATAAAGCGAACATAGAGATAACAGAAGAGGTTGGCCTTTGTAGGTCAGCTTCTTTTTTGTCGTTTGCTGCGGGCTTGATTTACGCATGGTTTGTTTGTTGCTTGGCGCGGGTTTTTATATATTTTATCGCTAGGTTTATTGTTTTTGGTTTTTGTAGTTTGCTTTTGCCATGGGGCTTTATTTTTATCTGCGCGTTTAGTGTATTATGCCGCTTACCGTGTTGCGTTTATGATTTATTGTTCAACAAACAATGAATTGAAAAAGTTTCGTTCGCCACGGGGTTTTATTCTAACTTACACGTTGTGTGTATGTTTCCGATTGCCGCACTGCCCTATGATTTATTGTTCATCAAACAATAAATTTAGAAAGTTCCGCTCGCCACGGGGCTTTGTTCTAACCTACACGTTGCGTGTATGCTTCCGCTCGCCGCGGGGGCTTTTTTCCCGCGCGTTGCGCG
>CAYXFB010000146.1:0-3035 GCA_964464145.1 uncultured Christensenella sp. | reverse complement strand
ATATCTATTCTAACAAAAAAGCCAACCTTTTGGTTGACTTTTTCGACAGTCTGAGCCAACGCCAGAGGTGTTGGCTTTTTTATTTGCTACTACAATGGAGGATTCGAACTCAAAATCTATACCCCCTACTACACCCGTCAATTCGCCCGGAGCATCCTGTACCCCACGCCTATGTGCGTCTGTATATATTTGGGCGAGGCGGCCGTTTTCTCTATTTTTTTGCGCAGCGTGGCCATAAAAACGCGCAGCGAGGCTATGTCGTTATCCCAGGCGCTGCCCCATATCTCGCGCGTTATGTAGGTGTGCGTAAGCACCTTGCCCACGTTGCGGGAAAGCAGGCACAAAAGCTTGTACTCTATGGGCGTGAGGTGCAGTTCCTCCTCGGCCAGATAGGCGCAACCCGCCGCGTAATCTATTTTCAGCTCGCCGTTGACGAACACCGCGTCCGTGCCCGCGCCGGGCTGCCCCGCGTTTATACGCCGCAGAGCAACGCGCAGCCGCGCCAAAAGCTCCTCCACGGAAAACGGTTTTGTTAGGTAATCGTCCGCGCCCGCGTCCAGCGCCTCTATTTTATCAGCGTCCTCGCTTCGCGCGCTCACCACTATTATGGGCGTGTTTGCCCAGGAGCGTATTTTTCTGATTATGTCCACACCGTCTATATCGGGCAGGCCAAGATCAAGCAGTATCACGTCCGGGTTGCGTGAGGCCGCCTCCATTATGGCCTGCTCGCCATTGTGCGCGGTATCGTAACGGTAGTTTTGCATATCCAGCGTGGTTGTGATGAGGTTGCGCACCGCCTCGTCATCCTCCACCACCAATATTAGCGACTTATTCATGTAGTTCCACCTCCTCGGACGGTAATGAAAATCTGAAGATCGTTCCGCGCGGAGCGTTGTCCGCAACGGAAATCTCTCCCCCGTGCGCGTTTATGATCGATTTGCACAGCGCCAGCCCCAGCCCCAGGCTGCGGCGGTTGTCGGCTATCTTGTTGGTGCCCGCGTAAAACATATCGAAAACCTTGGGCTTTATATCGTCCGCTATGCCCGGCCCGTCGTCCGCTATGTCCACCCACACCATGTCCGCACGCTTGTACGTGCTTATGTTTATCTCCGAACCGCGCGGCGTGTATTTTATGGCGTTGTCCACAATGTTTATGATCACCTGAACTATGAGGCGCGCGTCCATCTTCGCCAGTATGAACCCCTCCGCCTCACGCACCGTTATGTTGTGCTCCAGCCTCTTGCGGTTCACGTGGCTCAGCGCCTCGGCGATCACCTCCTCCATCAGCTCCGCCGAAAGCTTCAGGCTCATGGAGCCGTCCTCTATGCGCGTTACGGAAAGCAGATTTTCCACCAAATTTATGAGCCACATGGAATCGTCGTATATGTCGCTGTATAGCTGCATTTTCTTGGCCGCGTCTATGTTTTCCGCGCCCGACATCAGTATGCCCGCGTTGCCCGAAATGGAGGTGAGCGGCGTGCGCAGATCGTGCGAAATGGAGCGGAGCAGATTGGCTCTGAGCTGCTCATTTTTGGCCATGACGGCCGTTTCCTCCTTTTCGCGCGCGCTCTTCTCGCTCTCCATAGCCAGCGCGCACTCGCCCAGCACGGAGAGCACCACGCTGTTTTCGAAGGCGTCCAGCGGCACGTCTCCTATCACTATGCCCACCACGCCGCACACCGTATTGCCCGTGCGCACCGCAAGGTAGAGGCATTGCGCGCTTGACAGCGTATCCGTTGTGGCGCCCGCGTGCTTGTTGTTCTTATACGTCCAAAACGCCACGGCGCGTTCGTTTTCGGTGGTGTATTCCTCGCCCGTCTTCTCCGCCTCGCTCGCAGCGAATATGCGCGGCTCAGTAAGCTCGCCCATATCCTCACAATAGAAAACCACATCACGGTCAAGCAGCTTTATGAGCTGGTTCGCCGTGACCGAAACAATTTCGTCTCGTTTTTCGGCCTGCTGCAAAAGCTGATTCGTATCGAACAATATTTTTGTGCGGAAAGCCGTCTGTGCAGACTGGCGGGCGTGTTGCTTTATGCGCACCGCCAGCGTGCTGGTTATGAAGGCGGCTATAAACATAATAGCGAATGTGAATGGATAGCCGTAGCCATACGCGTTCAGCGTGAAACGCGGATCGGTAAAGAAGAAATTGTATACCAGCACGCTCACTATAGACAGCGCAAGGCTATACACACGGCGGGTGGTGACAACAGCAGTCACCAGCACCCCCAATATATATATGGTTATGATATTGGCTTCGCTGAACCCCATAACGTCAAAAAGCGCGCTTATGAGCGTGGCCGCCGTGAGTATCAGCAGGCTTTTTATTAGGTCTGCCGCCACGAAGCGCGCACGGCTCCAGTAGCGCTTCTTTATTTTATACAGCGGCGTTTGGCGATCGGGTATTATGTATACGTCCAGGTTGGGCGCGTTTGAGACCAACTGCTCCACCAGCGTCGGTTTACTGAAAATACTCTTGCGGCGGGCGTTGTTTCTGCCCACCACTATCTTCGAAACGCCGGAAAGCCGCGCAAATTCGGATATCTGAAAGGCTACGTCGTCGCCGTACAGCGTTTCCACGGTGGCGCCCAACCGCTCCGCCAGCCTGATGTTGGCGCGCAGCCGCCGCTTGTTTTCCTCGCTCATGTAGGCGAAATCCGGCGTTTGCACGAACAGCGCGGTAAAGCCGCCCTTGAAGGCCTGCGCCATTCGCGCCGCCGTGCGTATTATCTTGCCGTTTGTAGGCGAGGACGACAAACACACCAATATGTGCTCGTCCGTAAAAAATTCGCCGTTCGTCTTGGCGCGCGCCGTGTCCGTCAAAAGATTCACCCGGTCGGCACAGCGTCGCAGCGCTATCTCGCGCAGGGCGGTCAAATTGTCTGTGCTAAAAAAATTGGACAGCGCGCGCTTGGCCTGCTTTTGTATGTATATCTTGCCCTCATTGAGCCGCTCTATGAGCTCCTGCGGCTCTATATCAACCAGCTCCACCTGATCGGCATTGTCGAAGACCTTGTCCGGTATGCGCTCGCGCA
>CAYXFB010000145.1:0-3041 GCA_964464145.1 uncultured Christensenella sp. | reverse complement strand
ACATCATACCAGAAAGCTTTACAAGGTCTCAATTTTCATTTAACTTTACAAAACGTTTATTTGATGAAGGAGAGAAATCATAATGGCATATGTCTGTATGAGTTGCTATGAAGTCTATAATAATTTTGCAACAAAGGCTAATTATGATGGCGACCGCTGCCCAAAGATGAATTGTTGCGGGTTGATTGCTGAAATTGACGATGATTTGGTTGAGGTAATCATTGAGCTAAATAAGCGTGGTTACATTACTAAAATGTGTTGTCAAGGGCATCCGAGAGATTTATATATTAACACATTTATCGCCTTTTATGACGAAGAGAGTTTCCCGACTCAAACGCCTAAAGGTTTCAAAAGAGGAACTGAACATGGAGAATTTGTTTTCACAAAGTTATATAGCAAAAAACATACATACTTTGAATTGCAAAATATGATATTTGCCGCCATCACTGAGCTTATGGCTTGGGTACAAGAGCTGCCTCCCAATGAGGGAGTCATTAAAGTGAAAAAGATGGTAGAAAAATTAAATGCAAATTGTGATGCTTAGGAAGAAAAAATAATCTTAGGGATGTGCTGCAATTATGTTGGAAAAAACACGCCAAGCATTGGATGATACCTGGGAAGCAATTGTTCTGTTTAATAGTGCCGAATAGCAACAGTACCGTAGAATATATTGGGTAGCCGCAATTACTATGTTGCGGTCAATAGGACACATACTTGAAAAACGAGAAAGTAAAAATGATCCCAAAATCAAGATAGCAAACCAGGAATGGTGGAAAAAAGTTAATGAAGAAAAAGAGGAAAATTCTATTTTCTTTGAATTCATTAAGGTTGAGCGTGACGAAACAATTAAAGAGTATTTTTTGATGTATGCAGATGAAGGTGTGATTTTAACACACGAAAATGGAGATGAAGAGGAGGCTTCGGCATCCGAATACATGCCTATGGCATTGGGGAAATTTGCAGGTGATGATTGCAGATATTTGCTGAGAGAAGCGTATTTATGGTGGCACGAACAAGTTGATTGGATTGAAAAAAGAGCACTGGAGATATGACAAAGACCACATAACACAAAGGGGGGCAACGGCGATGAAAGAGATTCGCACCTTCAGAGACTTCATTGAAGCTCGCTATGACAACGAGCTTTGGAAAGTTGTTGCCTCTTTCATTGCCGAAAACCCCGGTAGGCTGGAATGCCGCAGCTACCGGGTGCCCAATCCGGACGAGGCAGAGCTCTCCGACTTACATATCAAGAGGGTCAGTGTGCGTGATACAGGTGGCACAGGCATCGCCTTTGATGTGCTCACCGAAGCGGAGATTGAGGTTGCCGAAACGGTGCACCGGAACCGTGAATCAGACAGCGTTTTTCAATGGTTCAAGGTTTCCTGCACTGGCGACTTGGATGATGGGCTTCACAACTTCGCTATGTGCACCCCTACCGTCTATACCGGCTCTCGTAAACTGCCGGATGGGGCTATGTCCGGCGACCTTGTGCCCTACATCTACAAAGAAAAGCTGGATGCTGTCGCCGAGGATTTTCTGCGTCGTCATTGTCCCGAGGCACTGGAACGCCCCATGCCTCTGCCGGTGATGGAGATAGCCCGCCGCATGAACCTCGCCGTGGAACCGGAGCATTTATCCAAGAACCTTACGGTGTTTGGGCAGATCTACTTTGCAGATTGCCAAATCGAATGCTACGACAAAGAAGCCAGGGATTACAAGCCGAAGCCGGTAAAGCGTGGCACCATTCTCTACGACCCGGATGTGTTTTTCATGCGTAACCTGGGCTGTGTCAACAACACCATCATCCACGAGTGCGTCCACTGGGACAAGCACAAGAAAGCGTTTGAGCTGCAAAAGCTGTGCAACGAAGCGATGTGTACCATCCGATGCCAGGTCGTGGAGGGCAGCCAACCCAACAACAAAAGCTCGCCAGCCGAGTGGATGGAGTGGCAGGCTCGGGCGTTGACTCCCAGGATACTGATGCCCCGCATCCAGGCGGGGATCAAGGCGAAAGAACTGATAGCCAAGTATAAGCAGGAGCGCCAGACCGACAACACCGCCGATGTCATGGAGCCGGTGATCCTGGAGCTTGCAGAGTTTTTCAGCGTGTCGAGGGCTTCTGCAAAAATCCGCATGGTTGATCTGGGATATGAAGAAGCGATGGGCGTGTTCGTCTACAGCGATGACCGCTATGTCCCGGCACACAGCTTTGCCAAGGGTACCTTGCAGACAAAGCAGACCTTTACCATCGAAGCGCAAGATGCACTGTTTGAATACGCAACTAATCTCGACCTGCGAACGGTGATAGATTCTGGCAAGTACCTGTATGTGGATTCCCACTACTGCATCAACGATCCAAAATATATAAGGCAAAACGACTGGGGGCATCCGGAGCTCACTGAGTATGCCAACAGCCATATTGATGAATGCTGTCTCGTGTTCGACCTTGAGGTTTCCCCCAATAAGACCTATGGCTTGCAGTATTACACCGAGTGTGTCCTTTATAAAAACGCTGCTTCCCAGTATAACATCGACCCAAAGTATAAGCGAAACAATCAGAACCAAAAGGTTGAACAGACCGCAATAACAATATTCTCGGATGAAAACAAAGAAGCAACCGCTATGCTACAGCGATTACCAGGTGGTTTTTCGGAAGCGGTCACCGCTCTCATGACATGGCGAGGATTGTCGGAGCAGGATTTGGCAGACCGATGTTATGTAGACGAAAAGACCATCCAGCGAATGCGAACCGGCAAGAATGTGCGCCTGCGATCTATTGTGGCTGTGTGTGTCGGAATGCAACTGCCGCCGGTCATCAGCCTGGAGCTGGTGCGCAAGGCGGGGCACTCCCTTACCGGGAAGCCCGAATACATAGCCTTTCACCAAATACTATCATCACAATACAAAAACTCAATTCTTGAATGTAATGAACTAATGGAGGCATGTGGCTTTGAACCTTTATCGAAAATCTAATAAAATTTTTGCGGGGGCTGTCTCAGAATAAAAACAGAGGCAGCTCCATTTTTATGTAGTAAAAGCTA
>CAYXFB010000144.1:0-3094 GCA_964464145.1 uncultured Christensenella sp. | reverse complement strand
AAGCTTTTTTATTCCCCCGGCATAGCCGGGGGTTTTGTCTCGCTTAAGCGCACAAGAAAAAAACCGCGCATAGCGGCGCGGTTTGTGTGATATCGCTAAAACTCTATGTTTCGCAGGCCATCCGGGTCTAATTGGTTCAGTATGCGCATCTCGTCCAGCGTGGGCGGCGGCGTTTGTGCCAAACCGCTGGGGTCTAGCGCGAAACCGGTGTTCTCTTGCACCTCGTCGAAGCTGGAATGCGGGTGTATGCTTTCAAGCGACAGCCTGCCGCCGCTGAATTTGAAAACGCAGAGCGGGGTGACTATGGCGGCCAGATTGCCGCGCGTCGTAACAAAATCCACATTTTCCACGAAGGTACGCTTGTCGTGCTTTGTGCGCCAGATCACCGCGCGTTTTGCCGTGGGTATGAGCACCGCGCTGCCCGCGCCGCCCGGCATACGCACCTTGGGCTTGTGATAGTCGCCTATTACGGAGGCGTTCACATTGCCGTGAACATCGAACTGTATGCCGCTCAAAAAAGCGATGTCCAGCCCGCCGCGCATGGACAGATCGAAAACCTCGCCCAGCGGAAAAATGGCTTCGCAGTCTGTCAAAAGGCTGCTGCTCGCGCTGGTGTAATCCTGCAAACGCACATCCTCTGGGTTAACGCCACCCGGTATGTTTAGGTGGATCGCGCCAGGCGCGTGTGTTTTCCTCGCCAGCATTATGGCTATCATGGGCATATGGGAGGAAACGCCCTGAAAGGCGGTATCTCCATCGTTTATAAAGCGGGACATGGCGCAGACCATAATATCTGCGGGCGTGTAATCCCGCGCGGGTTCACTATTCATGCGCATCATATCAAGCTACCTCCCCTGTAATCCGCCGCTTCGTGATCGCGCAGCCAATCATGCAGGTCGGCCGGTACGTTGAGCGCTTTGAAACTCTCTATGTCCCTTTCGGAAATATCGTAGGCCGTGGGGCAGGAGCAGGGCTTTGCACCACCCGAAAGGGGCACCACGGAATGCACCAGCAGGCCGGGTATGTTCACACTGGCGGCCTCCCGCCTCATGCGTTGCGGCGAAATTATCTCCTCCGCGGTTATTATGACCTTTTTGGCGGCACGGGCAATCAGCGCGTCGTCAAACACGGGCGGCTCTATTATGGCGTTGCCCAGTTCATCCGCCTTGTGCACATGCAGTATGGCGAAATCGGGAACCAGCGCCTGCACCACCGTCACCGGATCTCCCGTGAAGGGATCGTTTATTACACTGAAATAATCGTTCGCGGCTATGAGGTCTCCCGCCACAAGCCCCTTTACCGGCATGAAGGGTATGCCCGAGCTTGCCGCCCGCAACGCGGAAATGACGGTGTAGCAGGCGTGCTCGTTACCTTTAACGCGCCCGTCCTGCACGGCCTTGCGGTAGTGGTTCGCCAGGCCAAAACGGCTTTCGTAGCTTATGAAGCCCGCGTCCACGCTGCGCGCGCAGCCCGCGAAGCACAGCAGGTCAACATCCATCGCGCCCGCCGTTTTTATGAGCGCCAGCTCGCGTTTCTCCTGCCTTGCTATCTCGCGTACCAAGGCCATGGGCGCGCGGTGCAGCACGTTGCCGCCGATGGCCACGCTGCTGCCCTGCGTTATTTCAGATACTGCCTGCGCTAGTGTTTTAAGCTTACTCATATAGTTCCCCTATTTTGCGGCGTTGCAGGCGATGTGCACGGCATCCCACACACCCGCGTAGGGCGGGGAATATATGAGGTCTGTCTGCCCGAGCTGCTTTGTGGTCATGCCCGCGTGCAGCGCCACAGCGAATATGTCTGTACGCAGAGCCGCGCCCTCCGCGCCGCAGAGCTGTGCGCCCAGTATGCGCAGGGAGGGGCGTTCGTATATCACCTTAATATAAAGAGGCGTTTGGCCGGGGTAGTAGCGCGGATGGTTGGCTCCCTCCACGAACACCGTACCCACGTTAAACCCCTTCGCCTCCGCTTCGGCCTGACCCATGCCCGTGCGCCCAAGCTCCAGCCCGCACACTTTTAAGGCGGCCGAAGACGCCGCGCCCACGTATTCGGTGGTGCCGCCGCACATGTTTTCGCCCGCTATGCGTCCGCATTTGTTGGCCGTTGTGCCAAGCGGCAGGTACACGTTGGCGTTTTTAACAAAATCGTAAACGAGCGCGCAATCGCCCGCCGAATATATTCCGGGCACGCTCGTTTGCATGCGCCTGTCCACCACCACCGCGCCGTTTTGCGCAAGTTCCACACCCGTTCCCTGCAAAAACTGCGTGTTTGGGCGTATGCCCGCCGCTACCACAACGAGGTCGGCAGGGTATTCGCCGCTTTCGGTGACCACGGCGGAAACGCTGAGGCCGCCCTTTATCTCGCGCACTTTTTCGTTTTCACGGATCGTTATTTTATTGCGGATAAGCTCCTCTTTCGCGAGGCTTGCTATTTCGTCGTCAAATGTGGTGAGTATGCGGGGCGCGGCCTCTATGCAGGTAACATCCTTGCCGAGGGCGTGCATGGCCTCCAGCACCTCCACGCCTATGTAGCCGCCGCCGATCACCACCACGCTCTGTACGCCGTATTTTTGCACCTGCTCCCGGAGAAGCAGGCCGTCCTCCATTGTTTTGAGCGTGAACACGCCCTTTTTATCTATACCCGGAATGGGAGGGCGCACGGCCGCCGCGCCCGTGGCTATCATGAGGCGGTCATAGCTGTCCGTAAACTGCCTGCCCGTGCGCGTGTCGTTTATGGTAACCGTTTTGAGCGCCGTGTCCACGCCCACCACCTCATGGAAGAGGTATGTTTCTATGCCGGATTTTTCGAACTGCTCGCGTGTGCGCGCTATCATTTTTGTATGATCGTCATTATAGCCCGCGACATAGTAGGAAAGGCCGCAAGCGCCGTACGAAAGATAGGCGCCCTTTTCGTATACATGGATCACCGCGTCCTTATCCAGTCTGCGTATTTTTGACGCGGCGGACATGCCCGCGGCCACACCGCCGATAATTATATGCTTCAAAATCAGAACCTCCCTTTTTTGAAAGGATTACCCGTATATTTATACCAATCCCATATAAAAAACGGTAACGTTTTTTATAGTGCGAAGCACGTA
>CAYXFB010000143.1:0-3172 GCA_964464145.1 uncultured Christensenella sp. | reverse complement strand
TGGTGCAATTTTCGCGAATCTTCTGTATACGCTTTGCCTTGAGCCGCCTAACCTCTAGCATAATGAGGTTGCCGTCCTTGTCACGATACTTCTTTTTGTCGGGAGCGGGGATTTGGATTATCTCCTCCTCTGCCCCGCCGCCCATAAAATAGCTTAAATCTTTTGCCATTATACATATCTCCTTATTTGAAAGTCACATCAGACGCGAGGAACTCCAGCGTATCTTCCAGCACTTCGCCCTTGCTATCCATAAGCATAAGGTTGACGTCGCCAGTAGGAACGCAACCGTGCACCGTTACCACTTTGCCGCCATACTGCTGATAATAATCACTCGCCTTATCTGCCTGTATGCCTTGTATGGTCACCTCAGGCACGCGACCAGTTTCCTTGAACATCTTTATTGCGTCCTCAGCAAACGGAGTAGATCGCCTGCGCGTTACCGTTACTTTTACCGTGTAGCCCAGCGGTCTGTTTATATTGGTCTGATTACCCAGTTCTTTGCCCGACCACGTCTCCCATGTCCACACAATGCTAGCACTTACGGTATTAGCGGCCTCCACCCCATCCATGAATATCTTGCCTTCACGGACAGAAATAGGATATTTATTATATTGCTCTGTCATAGTGCCTCCTTTATCTCGTCTTGATGGTGAAATACAGCTTGTCGGCCGAATCCTGCGGCTGCACCATCACGTCAAACATGGCGTGATCGTCCTTACTCGCGTTGCGATCCACCTTGAAATCCGTGGTATAATCCACGTTGCGTATAGCACCATCATTTTCAAAGCGTTTTAGTATCGTGCCGCCCATACCGTCCATGATATCCCATCCGGTCTCATTATTTGTGTACTTGCCCGGTATGAACTCCGCCATAATCGCTTCGCCCAGCGTATCAAGCACACGGCGTACACGGTTCTTGCGGTATGTAGCGTCCTTGGGTAAATCAAATTTCACAAGACTGTTGATATCATACTCCGCAACCACCGTACCCGCCTCGGTCGCCGTGAAGAAAAACTCACCGGCGTTTATAGCGGCCTCGGCCTGCTCGTTGTTTTTGATGCCGTTGACTGCTACCGCGCCGTCATATACCCTGTGCGTGTTGGTATGCACATAGCTTGCACCAGCATCGGCGCCCGCCACCCACGCGGTGGCCTGCCCGGCGGTCAGTTTTGTACCGTCCTCCAAAACCACGCCGTTTGTGACGTTTATAACGCCCTCGTGGTCCGCGGCAAATCCCGCCACGACCGCAGTACGATACTTGCCCGAGCCTTCGCGCAGCGATATGATTTTTGTTTTTACAGCCTGCTGCAAAGCCGGCACCGTGTCGCTCTCCTGCCCGGACGGATCCATCGTGAAAGCCATAGCGTTCCACTTGACGTTTTCGGTGTCTTCCAGAAACGCCATTATGTCCTCGTTTGTTGCCACACCGTTTGAGCCGCCGGTCAGCTTTGCTCCCGCTACGGCCGTTATACTCGTGTCGCAGGTGAACTCCACCCACGGATCGGCAAGAGCCACTATATCAGCCGCCGTCTTTATACCTTTATATGCGCTTACCCTTGTGCCCTCCAGGAATACCGAAACGTCAAACCCGCCTGTTGGGTCGGCGACCGCCGAAAAGCTCAGCGCATTGCCGCGCGTACCGCCGTATCGCGCCGTCGCGGTAACGCCGTCCTCGGTTATAGCGGCTTTGCTGCCCTGCTTGGGTATGTACACCACAACCGTATGCGCATTTTTGAGCGCTTCACGTACCAGCAAAAGCTCCGGATCGAAAACGCTGTACCCCAGCTTGGTATAATTCGCGTCCGGCGCCGCCGCTTCTATGGTCACAAACTCCTTTTCCGGCCCGTACGGGTGCTTTATAAGGGGCAGCAGCACAACGCCGCGCTCCTTCACATCCACCGGCTGCCGGCGCGAGGATTCAAAGTTTATATACGTCCCCGGCCGCACCTTTCCGGCGCTATTAAATGTCCCTCCAGCCAAAATCATTTACCTCCAATTTTAGAATTTTTCCAGCTATCAATACGCTTTGCGGCCTCTTCAACCGACATTTCCCGTGTCACGCCATACATGGCCCCGTCAAATGTGGACGTTGGCACGCCGAACAGCGCTAAACAGTCCTCGCGCAACCGCGAAATCGGGAACTGCGGCGGCGCTTCGCGCAGCGTTGTATTGATGCTCTCCTGCGGCTCTGCCGCTTTCTGCTTACTACTCATATAATTTACTCCTCTACTCTTTCGGCGCGCTCTGCGTTTGTGCTACGCGCTCATACGCGTTCTTCGTATATGCCCTGACATCCACATGCTTTATGATGGTGCCCGGCTCTCGGATATACGGGCGGCGGCTCTCCCAGCTGATCGCCAGCTCGGCCACGCCGTCGTCAATGGTCTGCGTGTCGGCGGTATCGATCCTCAGATACCTTCCGGACGCTTCCCCCGCTTCGGTTATAAGCGGGATAAGGCCGCGCGCGGCTCGTACCGCGTTGAGCGCGTTAAGCGCCATGCGGTGCGCTTCGGGCGAATCAACGTGAAAGAAGTTGATATACCACCTGTAGCGCAGTACGTAGGCGTCCAGCGTGTCGCCGTCGCTGCCTATTCTCGGTTCGGGAAAGTACGCAGCGGGCAAGAAAAAATCCTGCGGTACTTTTTTATAGTACGGCGCAGGATTTCCCGTCGCGTCCAAGACATATCTGATCACACTGGCCAGCTCTTGCTCAAGCATTGCGGCTCACCTCCCAACTTCTATAGCCCATACTTTTCAATTGTTCGCTGCATCCATTTATCAGCGAGCTCCGGTTGCAGTTGCTCCAGCTTCGCCAAAGCATCCTCCCAGAATTTTTTTCCCTCCACATGGTCTGCCTTGAGTATCATGCCTGTTTTAGCACCGGGTATATATTCAAATTTTTTGCCCTTCCATACGCCGGGAATAAACCGACCTCGCGTTTGCGGATGTCCGTCGTTCACTTTTGCCGCATATTCTAGCCTCGTGCCGATCTCAACTGTAAGACCGCCGTTACTTAGTTCACGGATATCACCGATGCTGTTTATGAGATTCCCAGTAATCTTGATATCTCTATCTATAAGTATCTCTTGCACCAAATTTATAAAGGCTGCCGCCATATCCCCGTTTACATATCCGGTCATTTCATTTTTGATATCCTTGGCGGCCAGCCCCA
>CAYXFB010000142.1:0-3036 GCA_964464145.1 uncultured Christensenella sp. | reverse complement strand
CTCCAACACCGTCTTTTCCTGCAATCCATTCATGATAAATTCCTCCTTTAAATGATTATCCCTACCGGGGGTTACCCCGCCTGCCCATGGGTGTATGTGTGGGAGCGCGTGCGGCTCTGCTCCAACACCGTCTTTTCCTGCAATCCATTCATGATAAATTCCTCCTTTAAATGAGTATCCCTACCGGGGGTTACCCCGCCTGTCGGCGGGGAGATAGAGTTTCCTTATTTCTGCTTCAGCCCGGCAAATTCCGCGACAAATTCGTTGCCCGTTTTGGGATTGCGCACCACCGCCCACTTGCCGCCGCTATACTCTATAAGCTCCAGCTCATTGCCCGCGCCTATGGTCGTTCTCGGGCTATCGCGACGGTAAATCTCAGTTACTCTCGCCGTAACATACATTCCGCTTTTACCTCCTCCCGCCATAAAGCCGTTCACCTTGCCCACAAACTCCGCCCAGCTGTACGGTTTTCCCCTGCGCAGATCCTCCGGGCAGTCCTTGCCGCTCCAGTCGTTGTGCTGGAATATGTTTTGCTTCCACACCGCATTTTTATATCCCTGCGCTTCCAGCTCTAGCGCCGCCAGCTCCGCCGCCTGATCTGTGGCAACGCGAATGTCGCCGTCCGAATTATCACATATCTCAATGCAAACGGTGGTGTCGTTGCCCGCGCGCTTGCCCGTGTGTTCCACGATCTCATCCTGCGGCACAATGCGGATTATCTCCTTGCCGTCCACAAAAAAATGAACCCCGGTAACGGAGTCATTTTTAGAATTATTGTAGTAGCGTGCGTTAGCATCGGCGTTGGCGCCCTTATTGTGGTTACCCACATTGTGAATAGTCACGCCCTCTTTGCTAAGCAGCTTTTTCCCGCTTCGCCGTTTCGCGCCTTTGGGAATCAACATATCTCTTATAATGTACATTTTGCTTTTTCCTCGCATTCCTTAAGCATACAAAGCTCCTCTTCGCCCACGATCTCCAGCGCCCACTCATCCGGCACATGGTTCACAAAAACGTCCCAAATACCCTCTTTTTTGTATACCTTGTTCCAAAGATAAACATTCGCCAAAGCCATAGCCTTGTGCGTGTCGCATATGTAGGTCGCCCGGCTGTGCACGCTGCCAAACACCTGATAGTTGTACGCCACACACAGCGAGCAGCCCTGCGCAATGGGGCAGTAAAAACATTCATCGGTAGACTGTGTGCGCCGCGTCACGGAGCGCAGATCGTTCATAATAGCGATGTGCTCCGGCTTCGTGCAAAGCCCGCTCTTAAGATCGCCTATGACCAAAGGCCGCTGCGCGCCGCCCAGCGACGATTCCATATACCGCAAACACGGGTAAAACTTACCGTCCGGGTCAACCGCGATCATCCTGCCGTCACCGCCGCACCAGCACTGCAAATCGTTCTCTTTCAGCGGTCTGTATAAATCCTCGTCGAATGGCCGGATATTTGCTTCCTTATATAATCCAGTTTCCAGCAAATAATCGGCGATCCTTTTCATCTCGCTGTACAAAGTTTTGGCATGGTCAACCGTCCAGCCCGCTTCGTATACGCAGTTCATCATAATGCTTCTGTAACCCAAATCCAACATATGTTTTACCGCGTTAAAAGTGTGTACCACATTGCCGGGCGCTAGCGTTATTTTAGTGCCGGAGTTTATAAGCGAACCGCCCTCATACCTATTGTTGTAGTCCTTTATGGCCTCAAGAACCCGGTCATAGGTCGGTTTTCCGTCCGTGGTCACACGGCAAGAATCGTGCAGCTCCTTGTTGCCATCCAGCGTGAACGAGGTTGAAATCCTGTCGCCGTACTTCTGAAATAAATGTTGGGATTCCTCAGAGAAATAGTCCCACCCGTTGCTTGAGATAGAGTACCTGTGATGGTATAGCCAGTCGTGGTGCTCGCTTGCCAGCTTCTGCTCGGTGTAGCCAATTATATCCTCTATCAGCTTAGCGTGCAGCAAAGGCTCGCCGCCGATGAACCCTATAATACAGCCCTTTATCTTATCCGGAATGTATTCGTTATCCCGCGCCAGCAGTATATCCACGGCTTTCTTGGCGGTCTCAAAAGTCATGGTCTTATCAGACTTTTTTACTTGGTAGCAGTATGAACACCGAAAGCTGCACTGCTCTCCCACCTGAAAGGTTATGTCTATCACCGGCATCTTGTCGCCAAAGTCAATATCGCTGTACAAATAGCGTATGGAATGGGTAAACTCATCGGACACGTTAGGCATCCGGCATTGAAGGAAATGTTTCATCTAACACCCCGCCTTAGTCAAAATCAGCTCTTGCCTTGAAAAATCCACGTTCCAATTCCAATTTTTCATATCGTCCGGCACATAAGTTTCCAGCATATTCGCTTTTTTGAGCTCATAATACATGAAATATTCCTGATATTCGGCGTGGTAGTTTTTGAACATTTCGCCGTCCACCACCACGTTGCCCGTAAGAATATCCTTCACTATCTGCGCCCGGCACTGCACCTGATACATCAGACTCTGCAGCTCATTGCAAAAGGTTTCGTCCAGTCTTATCCTCTCAGTTTGCATTTGTGTGTCTCCTTATCTAAACTCTGCATATTCAGGGTTAGTTTCGCGCTCTTCCACCCAATTTGTAAGCAAGTCCACTAACCGCGAAAGCTCTGCCTTAGGCGTATCCTTATTCGAATCAAGAATCCTATTCAGATAAAAATAGCCTAATTGTATCTTATGCGGCAGCCACACTCCGGTCAGGTCTTCATTAAGTATTTCTTTCAATTCAAGGTCGGAAATTTTTGTGTAGTTGACCTTAAAAAACACTTTGTAAAACGCAATATTTTCGCTTAACTGCCCGCCCTGCTCGGTCAGCAAAAGGTCTATAGCGGTTTCGATCTCACCGGCATCATTGCCCATCAGCTTAAGATATCTGCAATACTGGGCTATAGCTGATGTTCGCTCGGTAAAAGTTATTTCTTCCGATGAGCTCTTCTCCCCTTTGATTAATTTCATCAATAATTCTTCACTCGTTATCATCTATCTTTCCTCCAAATAATTTT
>CAYXFB010000141.1:0-3286 GCA_964464145.1 uncultured Christensenella sp. | reverse complement strand
CCCTAATGTTTAGAATAATGCCATCAAATAAAGTAGATAAATATAATGGGCACGGCACAATTTTGCACAGTGCCCATCAGCGGTCAACTAAACATCATAGCCAAAGGGTTGGCATTAACAGCAGCCTGTAACTGCGCCTCGTCGATGTGTGTGTAGATTTCGGTAGTGGCAATGCTTTCATGCCCAAGAATCTGCTGTAGTGAACGAATGTCTACACGACCATATTTATACATAAGCGTTGCGGCGGTGTGCCTTAGCTTGTGTGCTGAAATGGTTTTCGGATCCATCCCGGCAGCAGCAACATATTTTTTTACAACATTTTGAATCGCGCGAGTAGTAATGCGCCTGTGGTTGCGAGAAATAAAGAGTGCGTTGGAATCGGTGGTTAGTGTATTTCTGATTTGCAGCCAGGTCGAAAGTGCCTGCTTGGTGGCAGGTGTTAAAAATATTTTTCGCTCTTTGTTACCTTTGCCAATGATTGATAAAACATCGCTGCCTATTTGATCTGTGTTTAGACCGGCAAGTTCTGAAATGCGTAGAGCGCAATTTAAAAAAATAGTAAGTATACAGTTGTCTCGTGGCGAGGATTTGCTTTGAAGCAATAATCGAACAGATTCTTCAAGGGTTAAATATTTGGGAATGCGTTTTGGCAATTTGGGTGTTTCCAATTCTTCTGCAATGTTGTTTTCTATTAAATGAACTTTTGTTCGAAGGTACTTCCAAAATTGTCTTATGGAAACGATTTTTCTGGCACTGGTGCTGATAGAACAATGCAGAGAATTCTGACAATATGATATGTATGCGTACATGTCGCTGAGCGAGATAGACTGAATGTATTCTACGCTGATTTGAGGTGCAACTTTATGGCTAGATGATAGAAAGCAGAAAAACTGCGATAAGTCTGAACGATATTCAAGTATTGTATTGTGGCTACGGCCTTTTATGACGGTGAGATAGTTGAGATAATCTTCGACAAACGGTATTTTTATATTGCTCATGTTTATTCCTCCATATTATTTTCATCTAATCATATCAGAGTGGTTGACTTTAATATAGATAAAACTTATGATATCTATATACAGGATAACTAAGGCGGCGATATTATGAAGCTAAATTCTGAAATATTTGATGCACTACAATTGAACCACAACATAATAACCACAGCAAAAGTTTTAGAATTGGGATATTCTAAAGCTATGTTGACAAAATATGTGAATGCAGGTCTGCTGGATCGAATCGGCAGAGGTATCTACGCTTTGCCCGATACCATCATCGATGATATGTATGTTTTGATGCTGCGATCTGAAAAGATCATATTTTCTCATGATACAGCGTTGTTTTTAAACGGATTATCCAATCGAACGCCATTCCTGCATTCGGTTACCATTCCCAATAATACAGTGTTATCCAAGGCGATGAGTGATGAATGCGTTTGTTACTACATCAAACCAGAATTACATGAATTGGGCTTGACAATGAAAAATACGACGTTTGGAAATAGAGTGCGCTGCTATAATATCGAACGAACAATTTGCGATTTGCTGCGCAGCCGGAAACGGTGTGATGAGGAAACTGTCATTGACGCTATAAAGAATTATGCTGCAACCGAGAAAAAAGATTTGAATCGGTTGGCATCTTATGCGGACACTTTTAAGGTGGCTAAAGAGTTGAGAAAATATATGGAGGTGTTGCTATGAGCACACCAAAAGCAATGAGTCTAAAAGCACAAATCAATCAATACGCGAAGAAAAACAATATTGCGGCACAAGTAGTGCTTCAAAATTATATGTTTGAAAGGTTTCTTGCCAGATTAACAGTTTCCGATTATTGCGATAAATTTGTAATCAAAGGCGGTGTTTTGATTGCAGCAATTGTTGGGCTTGATACTCGCTCTACAATGGATCTTGATGCAACACTGCATAATTTTCTACTCAGCGAAGAAACAATCGGTAAAGCGATGCAAGATATTTGTGCGCACGACTTGGAAGATGACATATATTTTGAGTCGGTTTCAATCCTACCGATACGAAAAGATGATGTATATGGCGGATACCGTGTGAGATTAGATGCAAAGTTTGACACGATAACGACGCCTTTATCTATTGATATTTCAGCGGGAGACGCGATGACACCTTCTCCCGTACAATATGAATTCGGCGGGCTTTTTGACGATTCAAAGATAAAGCTATGGGCATACAATTTAGAGACAGTGCTAGCGGAAAAGGTGGAAACCGTTTTGCGACGTGGCGTGTTAAACACAAGGGCACGAGATTTTTATGATATTTATGTACTGACAAAAAGCCAAAATTATGATCCAGATATATTTATTAAGGCGTTTGCGGCAACGGCAAAATATAGGGGCAGCTCGGAATTAATAAAAAATCCGCAGCAAATCCTTGAGCAAATTTTGCAGAATGATGATATGCAAGACCTGTGGCAGAAGTATAGCTTGAAGTTCGCCTATGCAAAGGATATTGCGTTTGATTCGGTAATGAAAGCTGTGTGGGAAGTTGTGGAAATATTGCTTTAGCGTTGGTATAATGGGGGAAGGAACATAGCAATAATGGGAAGTACAAGATCTAAAGACAAATAATACCTTTCTAGCTTCGGGTATATTTATGTATGATTTCAATTGCGTATCATTTTTAAAGTGCTGAAAAGAGGTGATCTCTACTTGCAAGAAATGACTAAAAAGCTCACAAGAGAGCTTAATGTCTTCTATAATGAGCACCATGAAAAGTGCACACATTGTGGCAAACTTTTTACTAAGGGTTCAACTGCGCATTTAGGCTATCTTCACAATGGAAAATATGCCGTTTTGTGCGATGGTTGCAGCCATCTTCTACAAGAAACTGTAATACGCTATTATTGGATGGAAGATAACTTTGAAAAGCCCAATCCAGATGACAAGCTTTGGAGATACATGGATTTGGCGAAATTCATTTCAATTATTAGTACCAAAATGTTGTATTTTTCTGTCGCAAGTTCATTTAATGATCCTTTTGAATGTGCTAAAGGAATAGCAGAGAGAAAAGAAACTTGGGATGCTTTCTATTTAGACTTTTTCCGTGAAGCTGTACGCACTGCCCCAGGTCAAAACACTTTAGAACTTACATCAAAGAAAATAGAATCGGATGCACAGCGCTTACTAAAAGATATGAATACATCTGGGTTGAATAGCAGGAGTCGTACATGTATTAGCTGCTGGTATAGCAATGAATATGAATCAGAAGTGGCCAGCCCCCGATTTCTCGTCCAGAAATAGGTTGAGAGTCTTAGGCACAAT
>CAYXFB010000140.1:0-3310 GCA_964464145.1 uncultured Christensenella sp. | reverse complement strand
GATATTCTATCCTCGCTTCTGAGAATACACAAAATTTGAAACGTTGCCTAAAAATCCTAATTTTGCATCACCGACCCCTGTGCTTCGCTTTTTTCTTTTCCTGCCGTAAAGTATATTTTCGTTCCGTTTCGGCTTCTTTTTGCTCTTTGCTTAATGTTTTTCTTTCTATTTTAGTTTGCTCGTGTTGGAGCTTCAGCGCCTGTTGCGCTTTTGTACCAATGCCCGTATCCTGTAACTGACGGTGAATTTCGCGCTGTATCCTCTTTGGGCTGATATGCTTTTTTTCAATTTTATCGGTCCTCACGGGCGGACTAAATTGTAATCGTTTCCAATTAGCAAGAAAGAACTCATATACTTCACAGTCTTTTGGTTCTGCGCCAAAAGTTATTTTACAAACCTCATATTTTTCTTTATCAATACGTTCATAAAGACCAATCCAAAAAGGATTTTCAAACATAATTGTAAAACTGCATTTAGTAGCCATGTAAACATTCCGATTTGAATTGGGCTTCAAATTTATCAATCCATTCCAAAAGGACGATATAAAGAAGTCGCTGTTGTTCAAAAATTGTTTTCCCGACAAGTGGAATATTCGCATATTCTTTTGTATATTTATCGTTTGCTTGTGCCGCAGTGTTTATACTTTCGCGTAGCTTTTTTACCAACTGTAAAGCCTTACCTTTCTCCATCTTGTTTAGATTGGTTATTACAACATTAAAATCAAAAAGTAATTGTATAGGCTGATTGGAGTAAGTATCCATAAGCTGCTCAAAATATTCTTTGCCTTGATCAGTTATGCTATATACAGCTTTTTCGGCAAACTTACTTCCTTTTTTGGCTTTGCTTTGCAGATATCCGTTTTCTTTTAGCCGCAAAACTCGTTTATAAATTGAGGGAATACTAATTTTTGTCCATCTTGACACATGATGATAATCAACATCTTTTTGGATGTCATAAGCACTCTGAGATTTTTGCAATACGATGCCAAGTATCATTAGATCTATTGATGACATAAGAACACCTCCGTTTTACTATATGTTATATTACTATACAGTATAGCAAAAATCAAGTAGCAGACAATAATATTGTGCTGGAATTTGTTAACGCATTATTTTGTGCGCTTGACTCTCCCATTGTCCGAGGGTCTACAATAGACTCGTATACGAAAACGAAAGGAGAGTCTCTATGAAATGTTTGAAATTGCCGCACAAGCAAGCTGATTATCTTTGCCCTGTAAACGGTTTGTGCGATGTTTACGAGTGGAAAACAGGGAACAGGCTATCGGAGGAATTGTTGTTTTTTTCAAGGACAGGCTTTATGCTTATTTCTCAAAAAAGAGCGACGCCGCCTAAAATGATATTTCTCGCCAACGGTGGCATCGGCAGTAATCAGTACAATTTTTGGAAATCCATCATGGGCTATGAGCTTATAGCGTCCGAGGGTAAATCTTTTAAGACAACGCTATCCAATATAACAGAGCTAATCAACAATGAAACGCCTGTTATTTTATTCGGCTTGGACATGTATCACCTGCCATACCAAACGAAGTTTTATCATAACACACATATCCCCGGACACGTCGTTTTGATGATAGGCTATGATGAAAATAATGCATATGTCCACGACAATGCAAGAGGCGATATTCAGACAATTCCTTTCAAGGATTTACAATCCGCTTGGGAAAACGACTACATAGGCGTATCCAAGAGAAACGCTTATTTTGGAATCAGTTTCAGACAGCCAAATTATGATATGAGAGATATTATGCAAAAGGGATTGTCTATCAACGCTGATAATTTCTTAAATCCCCCGATTGGATTTATGGGTATTCGCGGTATGGAAAAGCTGATAAAAGAGTTTGCTACTTGGAAAGATTGTTTTGATGATTCTACTCTTCGTGAAATATACAAGCATTTTGTCACCTATACCGGTAGTGTTTTGCCGGAATTGCCGGAAAAATTGAGCGAATCCTCTTCCGGGATTGAAAATCCCCATAGAGGCGGGCGGGATAGGCTATCATCGGCATTGAGGCAATACAAAGACAGCATCGGTTCTTCCGCGTGGGAGCAAGCGGCTCTTGCTTATCAAAAAAGCGGGATGATAATTGAACAGATCGTGGATGGTTTTACTCAAGATATATTCGATCATTCCTTTTTTGAAAACGATAAATATGTTAACCTGTTTTTGCAGCTTAAGCAGACCGAGGAGCGGGCGCATGAGGCGTTGATCGTTCCTAGATTTGATTGAAATGACCCAAAACCTGATATATAATACATTTTAAGGAAAATCACATGAAACTTTGCATTGGCGAAGCTCCATTCAAATTGTTTATATAATGACGGGTGAGGTTATAAATGAAAACTAAAAATATTCTAATAGATAAAATTCCTGCTATCATTTGGGGAGAACAATCTGAAAAGGTGTATGTTCATGTCCACGGTAAAATGTCCAAAAAGGAATATGCAGAGCCATTTGCTACAATAGCCGAGGAAAAAGGTTATCAAACGTTGAGCTTTGATTTACCTGAACACGGTAAAAGAATAGATAGTAGTTATCGTTGCGATATTTGGAATGGTATGACTGACCTTGCAGCAATAGCAGACTTTGCATTTCCAAAATGGAAAGCGGTTTCTTTATTTGCGTGTAGTCTGGGTGCATATTTCAGTTTGAATACCTATGTAGATAAACATTTTCAAAAATGTCTTTTCCAATCCCCGATGATTGATATGGAACACATGATTAGAAAAATGTTTCAGTGGTATGATGTGACCGAAGAAAGACTTTGCGAAGAAAAAGAAATAGCAACGCCATTTGAGACATTGCGGTGGGATTATTTTCAATTTGTGTTAGACCACCCCATAAATAAGTGGGAAATACCCACTTTCATTCTTTACGGCGCAAAAGACAATTTGCAACCGATAGAAATAATACAAGCATTTTCAGAAGCCCATCACTGTAATTTAACGGTGTCTGAACATAGTGAACACCCATTTATGGAGGCTGAAGATGTTGAGATTGTGGCTAATTGGCTTGAAACCAACCTATAAAGCGAATGAGCATTTTACGTAGTACGCCTTTTGGGATTAACCACTGTGTGCAATGTCTTTTTAGATCTGTTATTTGTTGGGCTTTTTCAGCTTGGCACAAAGGGCGCGGTGATAGCGACCATAATAATTCAGGGGATTTCAGTTTGTGCAGCCGTTATCTACATGGATAAGAAACAACCCATGTTTAGTCGGAGAATTTTCCATATCGTTTTGGCAACGTTTCAAATTTTGTGTATTCTCAGAAGCGAGGATAGAATATCGAA
>CAYXFB010000139.1:0-3360 GCA_964464145.1 uncultured Christensenella sp. | reverse complement strand
TGGATAAAATAGCGCCCGGCACGGCGAATTATGACACGCTCATGTACGGCGTGGAATGCAAATATTATTCCGCCCGCCCCGCCGCGAACGATTTTGAGCTGGACGGCACGCAGAGCATATACGCCACGGGCGACGGCGCGGGCTTCACACGCTCGCTTTCGCAGGCCGCCGCAAACGGCCTCTACGTGGCGGACAAGATAATCCGTGAAAAATACTGAACAAACAGCGAGGCAACATGGATAAATACGAGGCGCTCAAACGTTACTTCGGCTATTCCGATTTTCGCAGCGGGCAGGACACTCTGATAGACGACATACTGTCCGGCCGGGACGTGCTGGGCGTTATGCCCACGGGCGCGGGCAAATCCATATGCTTCCAAATACCCGCAATATTGATGGGCGGCGTGACGCTTATAGTCTCGCCGCTCATTTCGCTTATGAAGGATCAGGTGAACGCGCTCGGCCAATCCGGCATCGCGGCGGCCTACCTCAATTCCTCCCTCACTCCCCCGCAGTTTGCCAAGGCCATGCAAAAGGCGCGCGAGGGTGCGTATAAGCTTACATACGTCGCGCCCGAGCGGCTTTTCGCGCCCGGCTTCGTGGAGTTTGCGCAGGAGGCGAACATTTCCATGCTGGCCGTGGACGAGGCGCACTGCATTTCGCAATGGGGACAGGATTTTCGCCCCAGCTATGCCAAAATACCCGAATTTATAGCGGAGCTTCAAAACCGACCCATAATCTCCGCCTTCACGGCCACGGCCACGCCGCGTGTGCGCGAGGATATTTTGGCGCTGCTGAAGCTGCAAGACCCCTCCGTTCTGGTGACCGGCTTCGACAGGCAAAACCTCTTCTTTGAGGTGCAACACCCGCGAGACAAGTACGCGGCGCTGACGGAGTTTTTAGCCAAGCGAAAGCAGAGCAGCGGAATAGTTTACTGCTCCACCCGCGCCGCCGTGGAGGAGGTATGCGCCGCGCTGCAGGACGGCGGCTATTTAGCCTCGCGCTACCACGCGGGTCTTTCGGACGCGGAGCGCCACCAAAACCAGGACGATTTCCTCTACGACCGCGCGCTCATAATGGTGGCAACAAACGCCTTCGGCATGGGCATAGACAAATCAAACGTTTCCTTCGTGGTGCATTACAATATGCCCAAGGATGTGGAAAGCTACTATCAGGAGGCGGGACGCGCCGGACGCGACGGCTCTGACGCGCACTGTTTACTTCTATACAGCGGCAAGGACGTGGTGACAAACCAGTGGCTCATAGACAACGCGCGGGACAACGAATACCCAGACCGGCAGACCGAGCTGCTGCTAAAGGAGCGCGACCGCAAAAGGCTGCGCGACATGACATTCTATTGCACCACAGACGATTGCCTGCGCGGCTACATACTGCGCTATTTCGGCGAAAAACCGCCCGCGACCTGCGGCAACTGCGGCAATTGCGAGGGTGATTTTGAAAGCGTGGACATCACGCTGGAGGCGCAAAAGATACTCTCCTGCGTGGCGCGCGTAAAGGAGCGTTACGGCGCTAAAATGATCGCCGACATAGTAACCGGCAGCAAAAACGCGCGGCTTTTGAGCCTTGGCCTCGACAAGCTGCCCACCTACGGAATATGCGAGCAGTCCGTGCCCGCCATAATGCGCATTATAAATCACCTGACGCGCAGCGGCTACCTAATAAAAACGGATGACGAATACCCCGTAATGAAGCTGGGCAGTAAGGCGGGCGATGTGCTGCGCGGCGAAGATAGCGTATCCATGCGGCAAAATACAAAGCGGCAGGCCGAGGCGGAGGAAAAACGCGCGGCCAAGCAGAAAAAGCGCATAGCTGCGGGCGTTACGAACGAGGCACTGTACGAGGTGCTGCGCAGCCTGCGCGCCGATATCGCGGAGGAGCAGGGCGTGCCCGCCTTCGTGGTGTTCTCCAACAGCACGCTGGTGGATATGTGTGCCAAGGCGCCCGTTTCTGAGGCCGAATTCCTCGAGGTTTCGGGTGTGGGCAGCGTGAAAATGGAGCGCTACGGCAGGCGATTCATAAAAGCCATAAAGGAGTTTGAAACCACCGAATAGTATGCAGATATATTGCATATTGTTTTTGGTTATGCTATAATCTGACATAATAACAAGTCAAAATATCTCATCTTAATCTGCTTATATGAATTACTCAAAAGGATGGATAACCAAATGAAAAAAAACATCACATTGATACTCTTACTGGCTTTTATCTTTATATTTGCGGCGCAGTCTGTTGCGTTGGCATCTGACGGCGAGCTTACGGAAAGCCCCGCCCTGGAGCTGACACCGGAGGATATCGCACCGCCCCCGCCGCCGGACGAACCCGAAGCGGAGGAAGCCGCCACAGATTACATAAACATAGCGCAGCCCTTATACGATTATTTGCAGGGCGAGCCTGTACCTCTGCATTTTCAGTTTTATCCCAACACATGGTCGGGCTGGTATTGGAGCCGCGCGGATTTTTTTGTCACTGATTTTTCGGTTACGGATACCAGCAACTGGCAGATCGCACAATTGTTGAATATTGGCATAAACAAAGAGATAAGCGGGTTCACCCCCATTCCCGGCAACGAGACCGCAAGCGAATGGCGCAGCACGCTGGACACAACGAATCTGCCTCCCGGTGACTACAAGATATGGGTGGCTGTGACAGCAAACGTTTGGACATCATTCTATCAAACAAGACGGCTTCGCATACTGCCCAACCCCGGCATCGTACCGGTGAGCGGCGTGACACTGAACCGCAGCAGCTACACAATGGATATAGGCAAAAAGATGCAGCTGTCGGCCACCCTTTCCCCCAGCAACGCCACAAACAAGACCGTTACGTGGAAATCCAGCAATACGGCAGTCGCCACGGTAGACAGCTACGGCAAGGTGACGGCGAAAAAGCAGGGCAGCGCCACCATAACGGCAACGTCTGTAAACGGCAAATCCGCCAAATGCGCGGTGACCGTGCGCAAGCCGGCCACGGCAATAAAGCTGGATAAAACCAGCGTTTCGGTTGCCAAGGGCAGCACGGTTCAGCTCAAGGTTGCCTCATTCAGCCCCAGCACCACCTACCCCAAAACCATAACGTGGAAAACGAACGACGCAAAAATCGCCACGGTTGACTCAAGCGGCAAAGTGAAGGGCGTTGCCAAGGGCACGGCCTACATATACGCCAAGACGTGGAACGGCGTGTTCGCCAAGTGCAAGGTTACCGTAAAATAAGTTATGCTGCTACACAGCCAAATATTTCGCACAAAAAATCCCCCATGGCACTGCCACGGGGGATTTTGGTGCTTTATTTTATGGCTCTATACTAAAGATTGGGGTAGGAAGAAAAAAGAAGAAGCAAAGTG
>CAYXFB010000138.1:0-3528 GCA_964464145.1 uncultured Christensenella sp. | reverse complement strand
TCCACCGATTTTGTGGATGACCTAATGCTAAAAGTCCTCCATTCGCCCCAAAAGAGAGTGAAGGTGAGAGATGAAGCACGATAGCTCAAAGCAAACCCTTATCCTGGCAGCGGTTGGGTTAATCCTGGTGATATGGGCGGCTTTGCTTGTTGCCCCTGCTATATCCGGTGGGCTGCCTGAAATTCTGCAAAACTTAACCGATGCTTTGAATAATCCAATGGCCATAACATGGTGTGAGGACACCGTAAAAACTGTCCTCATTTTTATTGCCGCCTATGGAATCGGAATTGGGATATATTTCTCAACCAAACGCAATACCCGCCCGAAAGAGGAACACGGCAGTGCCAAATGGGGCGTTGCGGCGGCCATTAACCGAAAATATGCGGATAAAAGGCTGACAGAAAACAAGCTCTTGACCCAAAATGTCCGCATCGGTTTTGATGCCAAAAAGCATAGGCGTAACCTGAATGTGCTGGTTTGCGGCGGTTCGGGCGCAGGCAAGACTCGTTTTTACTGTAAGCCCAGTGCGCCCGTAAGGGTAGCCTGACAAGCTACTCGCGGGACTAATGTAAATACCGCTTTGAGCAAGCGGCAGGTAAGGTATCAGTGGGAAACCACACCCTGTCATCCCCCAACTAACCCCAAAAGCGAAAGCGGAGGGCGACCATAGCATGTTGGAGTACGCGAAACGATTGAGCTTCACAATTGTTGGCGCGGAGGGATGAAAAATCGTACACGAGGATGAAAGCTGGATTGCTTAAATGATAGCCAGAGGTTGGGCAAAAGCAGCCGCCCCCGACGTATGGAAGCTAAACTCGTCGGAGCTCCTGACAGAGATAGTGTTTGGCTCTATGTCTGCCGATACCCGGAGCGAACCCCAGCCACGGGAAAGTGGAAAATGGCGAACGTCACATCCGACAGTGCGATATGCTCTTGTTTCAATAGTCCTAAACGGGGATTGCCTAAAACGGAATGCCACCTAGCACCGGCAAGAAGGCCGGACGCGCCAAAGGTGCGGCTATGGGAGTGTTGCGACACACGGCCTTGAATATCCGTCATGGCAACAGAGCCTCCATAGTAGTCTGAGGACGGGAAAGCCGTCTGCGAGGCGAAGGGAGGCAGTCAATCAATTCAATACAAGAAAGGACGGTGCGAGAGGCACATGAGAAATCCAATTCACGTATTGAAAAGCCTTGAAGATAAGGCATGTGTAAAAGGCTACAGGTATGAGCGGCTCTACCGCAACCTGTACAACCCGGACTTCTATCTGCTTGCCTATAAGAAAATTGCTACCTCACCGGGCAGCATGACCACTGGAGCAGACGGATTGTCCATCGACCAGATGAGCATGGCTCGAATCAGCAGAATCATCGACTCCATCAAAAATCAATCCTACCAGCCAAACCCCGCTCGAAGGACGTACATCGCCAAGAAAAATAACACGGCGAAAAAGCGTCCACTGGGCATTCCGTCCACTGACGACAAGCTGGTACAGGAAATTATCAGAATGCTTTTAGAAGCAATCTACGAACCCACTTTCTCAAACCTGTCTCACGGGTCTCGGCCAAAGCGGAGCTGCCACACCGCTCTTTCGCAGATACAAGGCACATTCACCGGTGTCCGCTGGATAGTTGAAGGCGACATCAAGGCGTGCTTTGACAGCTTTGACCATCACGTGCTGATTGGCCTGTTACGGCGGCGTATTAAAGACGAGGCTTTTATCGCGCTTATGTGGAAGTTCCTAAAAGCCGGATATATGGTGCAGTGGGAGTACCACCAGACCTATTCCGGCACACCCCAAGGCAGCGGCATGAGCCCTATTCTGGCGAATATCTATATGACCGAGTTGGACACGTTTATGGAGGAGTACAAAACTCGCTTTGACAGCGAACCATTCAAACGTAACGCCAGCAAGGAATACGAGAAAACCGCCCGCCGCTATCGCAAGGCGAAGGCACGGCTGAAAAGCGGCTCACCAACCCGTGACGATATTCGCGAGTTTAAAGAGGCGCAAAAACTTAAACTGTCTACCCCATATGCAAAGGTGCTGGACGAGAAATTCAAGAAAATCCAGTATAACCGCTATGCCGATGATTTTATTGTCGGCGTAATCGGCTCAAAGCAGGACGCACTCAAAATCAAGGAGGATATCCGACGTTTTCTGGCAGAACAGCTTAAACTCACTCTGTCGGACGAAAAAACAAGGGTGACGCACTCCGGTGAGAAAGTGCGCTACTTGGGGTATGACTTAGCCGTTTCCCGCAGTAAGGCTACCAAAAGGGATAAAAACGGTGTGCTAAAACGCCCGTGGTACGGAAAAGTATTTCTGTACGTGCCGCATGAGAAGTGGGAAAACAAGCTCCATGAATATGGGGCGATGGAAGTCAAGCGAGATAAGAACCAATGCCGCAACATCTGGCGGCCTATGCCCAGAAATGAGCTTATGAACAAGAAAGACATTGAAATCATCAGTCAATTCAACTCTGAAATCCGAGGCATTTACAACTTCTACAGGCTTGCGGAGAATGTAGGCGTTTTACACAAGTTTTACTACATGATGCGCTATAGCCTACTGAAAACCTATGCGGGGAAATACCGTACAATCGTGAGTAAGATTAAGAAGAAATATATGCGAAACCGGGTGTTCTGCGTCCCGTATACAACGAAAGCAGAGCCAAAAGTATGCGAGTTTTACCACGATGGGTTCAAAAAGCAGGACTATGGCTATGACAACGTGCAAGATACGTTGCCACAGCACCTGAAGTATGACGGTAGAAATACCCTTGCCAACCGTCTGAAAGCAGGAGTTTGTGAAATGTGCGGCGGTCGTACCGAGGATATTCGTATGCACCATGTACGTTCCCTGAAAAAATTGACCGGGGCGACCGAAAGTGAAAGGCTGATGATGAAAATGCGCCGGAAATCTTTGGCGCTGTGTCCTGATTGCTTCGCAACCACACATGTCTGACCCATCAGGTGATTGATGGGAAGCCGGATACGCGGAGACGTGTAAGTCCGGTTTCGGAGGCGGTTCCGCCGAAACCGCAGGCGAAAGCCTGTATGGCGCGGTGGAATCTACCTCATACCTTATGCAAATGCACAGTTCATATGTTGTCACGGACCCCAAGGGTACGGTGCTAATTGAGACCGGCAAGATGTTACAGCGTGGTGGCTATGAGATAAAGGTGTTGAACACAATTGATTTCAAGAAGTCGATGCACTACAACCCTTTCGCTTATATCCGTTCAGAAAAGGACATCTTAAAATTTGTAACCGCTTTAATCGCCAACACAAAGGGCGAAGGTAAGAGTGGCGATGATTTTTGGGTCAAAGCTGAAACTCTCTTGTACTGTGCTCTTGTTGGTGCAATACACTTTGAAGCCCCGCCAAGTCAGCAGAATATGAACACGCTTGTTGAGTTGATTAACTCGATGGAAACCCGCGAGGACGACGAAAACTTCAAAAACGCCGTGGATTACTACTTTGAGGAACTTGAATTTGGCAACGAAGCAGAAGGTATTCCCCCTA
>CAYXFB010000137.1:0-3597 GCA_964464145.1 uncultured Christensenella sp. | reverse complement strand
ACAACGCGGTGCATTATGCGGCGGCGGTTAACTATGGCCACCGTACCAAAAAAGGCTTTGTTCGCGGACATTTTATGCTGGAGAAGGCGCTGGGGCAAACTGCGAAAATCGACCTGAAACCGGAGCTTGAGCGGGCTATGGAAGAGATACTGGGGGGCTTTAAATGATAACGTTGAATGAGATAGTGGCGGGGGTCGCGGCGGCTATGCGGCCTCTTGCCTATGCCCTCTATGATGAGGAGCCAAAGCAGCCCGCCAAGGACGCGGTATATATCACGGCGGAGCCGGTACATAGCGAGACCATTGGCGGCGGGCGTATGCGGGATAATCTGGTGCTTATAGACCTTGCTTACGTTAAGGACGGCAGGCTTAAGCGCGGCGACTACTACGGATATATTGCCGAGTGTGACCGGCTGCTGCGGCCTGTGCTGGAGTTTGCCGGGCGCAAGATAATGCCGGAGGACATAGCTGCGCGAAATGTGGACGGCGTGGCGCACTATACTTTTATGCTGGCGTTTTTTGACCTGCTGGATACAGCCGGAGCCAGCGGCGAGGTTATGGAGATACTGGAAGTGAAAATTCACAATTAACAATGCACAATGCACAATTAACGAGTCCGCTTTCGCGGACGAATTAAAAAAACCACTTTGCATAAATCTTATGGTCTTGACCTTTAATTGTGCATTGTGCATTGTACATAGTGCATTGCGACTGAAAGGAGCAAAAGATGGGATTACCTGAAACAAAAATAGATTTTGAGCAGCTGGCCGTGACGGCGGCCTTGCGCAGCGAGCGCGGCATTGTGGCACTTATCTTGGAGGACAACACTAAAACCCCGGCGACTACGCTCATATCGCGGGAGGCGGACATTGTGCTCGGGGACTGGACGGTGGGCAGCATTGAGCGCATTAAGATGTGCCTTAGGAGTGGGGCTTTTAAGGTGCTGGCGGTGCGTATGCTGAAAAACGCCGAAGGCAATAACGATGTTGCCGCTACCTTGGACAGCATTGGCATGATGGAATGGAACTGGGCCTGCGTGCCGGGCGAGGCCGATCCTGTAATGTTGGTGGACTGGATAAAGGCGGCGCGCGCGGAAGGCAAACCGTATAAGGCGGTGGTGGGCGGAGCCTCAGCGCCCGATTGCGCGGGCATAGTGAACCTAACCACCGAAAACATCGTGAGTGGCTTTATGGGCACGGGCAAGACCTACACGCCTGCGGAATACGCGGTGCGCGTGGTGGGTGTGCTGGCGGGAATATCGCTTAGCGAAAGCGTGACCGGCTATGTGTTTGAGGACATCGTTTCGGCTGATCCGCACGCCGACGCGAACGCCGAGATCGATAACGGCGACTTTGTGATCGTTTTCAACGGCGTGAATTACGAATGCGGACGCGGTGTCACCAGTCTCAAAACCACTACAGACGTGCCTAAGCTGTTTAAGAAGATCAAGCACGTGGAGGGCGCGGACATGATAAGCGCCGATATATCCAAGTTTTTTAAGGGCAACTACAAGGGCAAGCGCGTAAACAGCTACGACAACAAGCAGAGTTTTGTTGCTGATTGTATCAACTATTTTAAGGATCTGCGCGGCAGCGTGCTCTCGCCCGATTTTGACAACGTGGCTATGGTGGACGCGGAAGCGCAGACTGACTACCTGAGGAACGCCGGAGTGGACACGGACATGATGACCGATGTGCAGATACTGGAGGCAAACACGGGCGAGCTGGTGTTTATAGCGGCAAGGCTGACGCTGATTGACGCGATGGAAGACTTGTACATGCGCATCAATTTGAGCTAACGGGAGGAATAGAAAATGATAGATAATGGCGAACGGGTACTATCTGGGTCGTATGGGTACCTGGAGGTGGACGGTGTGGAGTGGGCTGAGATAAACGCGTTTCAGCTCTCGGTGGAGGTCGGCTATGCCGATATACAGGTGGGGCCGGAGGTTGACCAAAAGATGCTTACCAGAAAAGGCAGCGGCAATATCTCCGTGCACAAGGTGTACAGCCACTCTAAGCCGCTTTTGGAAAAGCTGATATCTG
The DNA here is from genome assembly GCA_964464145.1 of uncultured Christensenella sp. GTDB lineage: Bacteria > Bacillota > Clostridia > Christensenellales > Christensenellaceae > UBA5399. The sequence continues at coordinate 1,553 of CAYXFB010000137.1, read as the reverse complement.
GGAAAACACCGAGAATCAACATTGTGGTATGGGTGAAGGATCCCGACGCTACGGACGGCAAAACGGAGCGCATAAGTGTGAAAAACGCAAAGTTTACCACGCTTAACATTATGAACTTCAAGCACGGCGAGAAGATGGAACAGGAGTTCCCCTTCACTTGCAGGGTTGACAACATCACATATTTGGACGCTATAGAGCCGTAAGAAGGGCTAATTAATAATTAAGAATTAAAAATTAAGAATGAATGAATCGCCTGCGGCGATGAATTTAAATTTGTCTGCGAAGCGGACTCATTCATTATTAATTCTGCATTATTAATTCTTAATTGCGACTGAAAGGAGCTAAAGCATGGCTAAAAAAACTGGATTTGAGGCGCTTATAGAGCGCGCGGCTGCCGCCATTGAAAAGCGGCGCAAGCCGATGAAAATATACTTTACCGCGCTGGAACGGGACTTGGAGTTTGTGCCGATCGGTGCGGTTGATGTGGACACGCTTGCGGAAAGCTGCGGGGATGATACCGAGCTTTTTATGAAGAGGGTCATATATCAGAGCTGCCCCGAGCTTGTGACGATAGCGCGGGAGCTTATGGAACGTGGTGTCATACAGACGGCCTGCGACGTGGCGGATATACTGCACGACAGTGACAAGGTTGAGATAATAAATGCGCTTCGTGCGTTTAACGTACCGCCGAGCGAGATCGTGATAGAGGCGGACGAAATAAAAAACGCATGAGCGGCGACGATGAGGTTGCCGCCGAATTGAGATTTTACGCGTACTGGGCGCGGCGCGGGGTGTTGCCTGCGCTTGTGGATTCGCTCCCGCATAATGAGCGGGAGTTTTTGATGGCGATTTTTAAGGATAATTAATAATTAAAAATTAAGAATTAAGAATGGGTGAGTCCGCTTTTGCGGACGAATTTATTTTGTCGCCTTTGGCGACTCATTCATTATTAATTCTGCATTATTAATTCTTAATTGCGACTGAAAGGAGCGGGTTTTGGCTGATACAAAAATGCAGGGCGTTATTGAGCTGCGCGATAATATATCGGACACTATAAAAAAGGCCAAGAGTGTCACCGAAGCCTTCACACAGACTACAAAAACGCTCAAAAAAGAGCTGGACGGGCTGGAGAAAAACCGCAAGGCGCTCATTGACGCGGGTGCGACCGCCAAAGAGATACAGAAGATAGACTCCAAGCTGGGTACGCTCAAGCGTGAGCTCAAGCAGCCCACAAAAATGAAGGTGGACGCGGATACGTCCAAGGCCAAGAGCGAGGTTGACAAGCTGAAAGGCTTTATTAGCCGGGCGGTTGCCGGGCTGGCGATCGGCGCGGGTGTGGTGGCGGCGTTTAAGACCGGCATTGAGTACAACGCGTCCATGGAGCAATCCGCCATAAGCTGGAATACCATTTTGCGTGATGAGCAGGCTGCGGCGGTGACGATGAAGCAGCTGGTGGACATGGCGGCTAAAACACCGTTCCAATTTAAGGAACTGGATTCCGTGGCCAAGAAGCTGCAAATGGCGGGCTTTTCCGGTGATTCGCTTTTCACCGC
>CAYXFB010000136.1:0-3605 GCA_964464145.1 uncultured Christensenella sp. | reverse complement strand
TCCACGCCGTACATGAGCGTGTCATAATTCGCCGTGCCGGGCGCTATTTTATCCAGCGCGTACAGCGTTTCTATTATGTTATCAAGCTGGCGTTTGGGCAGGCACAGGCTGAGATCGCCGGGTACCGCGTTCAGCGTGGGGCGGGTGGTGGAATGACGCAGACGCGCCGCGTCCGTGCGCCGTCCCTCCATGAGGTCGCCCAACCGCTGCACCAGCACGCTGTCTCCGCTTATGAGGTTGGCTAGGCTGGCCACGTGCCGCGCGTATTCTATGGGCTCTTTAAAAGGCTCGGTAAAACGCATGGTGGTCAAAAGAGCAAAGTTTGAATTGTCCGTCTTGCGCGATTTATCGCGATAAGAGTGGCCGTTTACGGTGAGCACGCCGTCCGTGTTTTCGGTTACCACGCTGCCGCGCTCGTTAAAGCAAAACATACGCGTTGTGTCGCCGTAGGTCTTGCCGCGATACCATATTTTTGGCTCGTATATATACTTGGAAAAGTGTTCCCAGATGGGCGAGGGAAGCTCCACCCTCACGCCTATATCCACCTGATTGTTCTTGAGCGGTATGCCGTTCTTTTTGCACCAGTCGGCAAAAAAGCGGCTGCCCACACGACCCACGGCAAATATGATATTGTCAGCCTCAAACTCGCCCTTGGAGGAGATTATACGCTTCTCGCTCGCGATGACGTCCGCAACGCTCGTGTCCGTCAAAATTTCCACCTTGTCCGCAAGGTATTCTATCATTTTGCGCATGGTTTCGAAGTTTTCGTCCGTACCCAGGTGCTTTAGCTGTGCCTGCGCCATGTGCAGATCGTTTTTGAGGCAGAGCGTTTTAAGGTCGTTATTGGGCATGAAGCGATCAGTTGTGGCGCCGAAGTGCACCAGCATACTGTCCGCCTGCTCGATGTAGTCTATGAGGGTGGCAGGCTCCAAAAATTCCGTCAGCCAGCCGCCGTATTCCGTGGAGATAACGTATTTTCCGTCCGAAAAGGCACCCGCGCCCGCCATGCCCTCCATTATTGCGCAGGAGGCGCACTTTATGCAGGAGGGAACGGCCTTGGTGATTATGGGGCAAACGCGCTTTATTATCTCGTGACCCTTCTCAAGCAGCACCACGCTGAGATTGGGGTTCGCTTCGGTAAGGCGGTAGGCGGCCATTATGCCGCTTATGCCGCCGCCAATTATGGCTACATCGTATTTCTTCACACTACACCTCGTTTAAAAGTAGGGTTTTATCAAAATATATCGGCGAAAATATCCTGCATGGAATAGAGCGCAGCCGGTTTGCCGCATATGAACTGCGCCGCGCGCAGCGCGCCCTGCGAAAATACCTGCTTGGACAGCGCGCGGTGGTTTATTTCTATCACCTCGTCCGGCCCTAAGAAAAGTATATCGTGCTCTCCCACCACCGTGCCGCCGCGCACCGCGTGTATGCCTATTTCGCCAGCCTGCCTGCGCTGATTAACGGCGTGGCGGCCGTAAACGAATTCATGCTCGCCCTGCGTGGCCGAATTTATGGCCTCGGCCAGCGAAAGCGCCGTGCCGCTGGGGGAGTCCACCTTCAAATTGTGGTGCTTTTCCACTATTTCTATATCGAACTTGTCCTTTAGCACCTTGGCCGCCTTTTGCGCAAGCGCCATTTGCAGGTTCACGCCTAAAGACATATTTGCCGAATAAAAGAGCGGCACATGCCCGGCGTATTTGGCTATCATCATTTTGTCCGTATCCGTGTAGCCTGTGGTGGCCAGCACGGCGCCCATGTTTTTGTCCTGCGCGAATTGCAGCAGAGAGGGCAGGGCGGCCGGACGTGAAAAATCTATTATAACGTCGGCGGTTTCCTTTACTTCGTCAAATGTCGCGTACACCGGAAAGGGGTTTTGCCGCGCGTCGGGAAGCGCATCCACACCCGCGGCGACCTCCATACCCTCGGTGGCCGCTATATCCGAAACAAGCGTTTGACCCAGCCGACCGTTCACTCCGTTCAGCAGTATTTTAATCATATCAAATCGAACTCCTTCATTTGAACTATGAGGTTTTCGCGCGTTGCGTCCTCCATCTCGGTGAGGGGCAGGCGCAGCGCGCCCATATCAAAGCCCATGAGGCGCAGCGCGGTTTTAACCGGAATGGGGCTTACCTCGCTGAAAAGCGCGTTGTATAGCTTGTTCACGTTAAGCTGCATATCGCAGGCTTTTTTTGTGTCGCCCTCCAAAAAGGCCGTAACCATGTCGTGCGTGTATTTGGGCATTATGTTGGCCAGCACGGAAATAACGCCCGTGCCGCCCAGCGAAAGTACGGGCACTATGTGATCGTCGTTACCGCTGTACAGCTCGGCATTGCCGCGCGTTGCCAGCGCTACCTCGGCAATGTGAGAAATATTGCCGCTGGCTTCCTTTATGCCTGCAATGTTTTTGTGTGCGCACAGCTCGCCAAAAACGGCGGGGGAGATGTTCACTCCCGTGCGCGCGGGCACGTTGTACACTATTATGGGAAGGTTCACGGCATCCGCCACCGCGAAAAAGTGACCCTTTATGCCCTTGGGCGTGCATTTGTTGTAATAGGGTGTCACCACCAGCAGCGCGTCCGCGCCCGCCTCCTGTGCGTGGCGCGCGCAAGCTACCACATCTGCCGTATTGTTTCCGCCCACGCCCGCGCACACGGGTATGCGCCCGTTCACATGCTTAACGGCAAACTCTATAACAGAGCGCTTTTCATCGCAGCTCATTGTGGAGGGTTCGCCCGTGGTGCCGCACACCAGCAGCAGATCGGTACCGCCCTCTATTTGAAACTCTATGAGCTTTTCAAGAGTATCAAAGTTTACGCCGTTCTCTGTGAAGGGGGTGCTTAGGGCAACGCCTGATCCTTTAAAAATCATATTATATTACCTCTTAAAATATCTTTATACATTTTGCCGCCGGAGGTCAAATTCCGGCGGCGGTGTCCGTTTCTTTATTTTTCCTGCATGGCCATCCAGGTCTGCGCGATCTGCACGGCGTTTGTGGCCGCGCCCTTGCGAATATTGTCCGCCACCACCCAAAGGTTCACGCCCGAATCCACCGAGCGGTCACGCCTTATGCGACCCACGAAAACCTCGTCCTTGCCAGCTATCATGAGCGGCATGGGGTATACGCCCGTAGATTGGCCCACCACCGTTTCGTCCATCACCACCAGGCCGGGGAAATCGGCCAGCGCCTGCTTGAGCTCGGCAAGGTCAAAATCCTTCTCAAGCTCCACGTTTATAGATTCGCTGTGGCCGTGGAAGACGGGTACGCGCACCGTTGTGGCCGTTATTCTGAGCTTGTCGTCACCCAATATCTTGCGCGTTTCGTTCACCATCTTGAGCTCTTCTTTGGTGTAGTCGTCCTCGTCGAAAACGTCTATCTGCGGTATGCAGTTGCCGAAGATGGGGAAGGGGAACTTTTTGGGCGCGTCGCCGCTTATGCCGTTCTCAAGGTCGCTGTAACCGCCCATACCCGCGCCCGAAACCGCCTGGTATGTGGAGTAAACAACGCGCTTTATGCCGTATTTATCGTAAAGCGGCTTCAGCGCCACCATGGCCTGTATGGTGGAGCAGTTGGGATTGGCAATTATGCCGTTGTGCCATTTTAT
>CAYXFB010000135.1:0-3682 GCA_964464145.1 uncultured Christensenella sp. | reverse complement strand
GCGTGCCCGCCGTTGTGGCTATGCGCTTCTTTCCCGCCAGGCTGCCCGCTATGGCAAGCGTGCCCACGATGGGCAAAAACCGCACGAACAGCATCACCAGACCTATCGTAACATTTATGAACACCGTGTTCGCGTTGAAGCCCGCGAAGGCGGAGCCGTTGTTTCCTCCCGCCGAGGTGTAGGCGTACAGCAGCTCCGAAAAACCGTGCGCGCCCCCGTTGTTCAGGCTGTCCATGACCTCTGGCACCGCCGCCGCTATGCCTGCGCCCACCAGTATGCCTATGGGCGTGGCCAGGCACACCAGCACCGCCCACTTCATCTCGAAGGGCTCTATCTTCTTGCCCAGAAATTCCGGCGTTCTGCCCACCATTAGCCCGGCTATGAACACGGTGAGTATGGCGAAGGCCAGCATACCGTACAGTCCGCAGCCCACGCCGCCGAATATCACCTCTCCCAGCTGCATTTGCAGCATTGTTATCATGCCGCCCAGCGGTGTGTAGCTGTCGTGCATGGAGTTTACCGAGCCGTTGGAGGCGGCCGTGGTGAAGGTGGCCCAGGTGGAGGAGGCCGCTATGCCAAATCTCGCTTCCTTGCCCTCCATGTTGCCGCCCGCCTGATCAGTTGTGGAAATATCCACCGCGCCGCTTTGCGCCAACTGGGGCGTGCCCGCCTGCTCGCTAACGCCTATGCAGGAGAGCGCCACCGCAAGGCATATGAACATGGCCATGAATATCGCCACACCCTGCTTTTTATTCTTCACCGCCTTGCCGAAGGTGAAGCACAGCGCGGCGGGTATGAGCAGCAGCGAGAGCATTTCCACTATGTTCGTGAAGGCGTTCGGGTTTTCCAGCGGGTGCGCGGAGTTCACGCCCATATAACCGCCGCCGTTGGTGCCCGTCTGCTTTATGGCCACCTGACTGGCCGCCGGACCCATAGGAACGAACTGCTCCGTAACTATATTCGCTCCGGCCACGCTTACGCCGTCCACCGTTACCGTATTGCTTTCAACGTCTATAACGGCGTTTTCTATTACCTCTCCCTCCGCGCTCACCGCGATGGGCTCCACAAGCGGCACTGTCTTGGCCGGTTCAAAGTTTTGTATGACACCGCCGCCCACCAAAAGCAGCGATATTATTATGTTCAAAGGTATCAATATATAAAGCACTATGCGCGTCATATCCACCCAGAAACTGCCCAGCCCGTCTTTTTTCACCTTCATGAGGCCGCGTATAAGCGCAAAGAGCACGGCTATGCCCGTCGCGGCGGACACGAAGTTTTGCACTGTGAGCCCCAGCGCCTGTGAAAGATAGCTCAGCGTGGACTCGCCCGAATAGGCCTGCCAGTTTGTGTTTGTTACGAAGCTGGCCGTTGTGTTGAAGGAAAGATCCCACGGTACGCCGGGCAAATTTTGCGGATTGCCGGGCAGCACGCCCTGCAGCAGCTGCAGCAGGAACAAAAACACAAAGCCTATGCCGGAGAATATGAGCACACTCACCAGATACTTTTTCCAGTTCATCTGCTCGTCGCTCTTTACGCGCATCACCTTGTAAAAAGCCTTTTCGCACGGCACCAATATTTTGGAGAGAAATGTTTTTTCCCCCTCCATTACCTTCTTTATGTACGCGCCCAGCGGTATGGCCAGCGCGACGAGTATTGCCAGATATAGCACATATTGCAGCACTGAGTTCATTTCTGCTCGTCCCCCTTCATGAGGATATAAAAGTAATAGGTCAGCAGCGCCACCGCGCACACGCCTATCACACCGATCACAACTCCCATAATGTTCTCCTCCTTGTTTGTTAAAAAAATATTAACACCGTCTTAATAAAAACGGTGTTAGTAAAAATCGGTCTGTATTAAGATGGTATAAAGATTACTTGATCTAGCCAACCTACTATTTCTCACGCGAAGCCCAGAAGCAGCGCTACGGGCACCACTATGGCCGTTGTGGCGGCGAACACGAATCCCAGCACGGCAAGCGGCGCGGAGAAGAGAAGCGAGAGGCCTCCCAGCAGGGGGTGGCGTTCCACAAAGGCGGTCATGCTTTTGCCGGCGCGCTTTTTTGCGGAGCGCATAGCGTTTCTAAACCGAAATATATTGTGCCTTACATTATAATATGTACTGCGCACTCTCACGGCGTATAAGCTTTGCGTTCTTTCAAAACCCTGTGCTCTTTCCTGCATCTGATTTATTAACTGTGTCATTGTGTTCGCCTCCCTTTCATTGATATAAATATATCGCAGACTCTGTTAAAACGGTATTAACCAACCGCTGTTCAGATTAAGAGTGCATTAAGGTTTTGACGCAGGAAAAAGAACGTTGTCGAAGGCACTGAATGCATTATCACCCTACCCAGCTAATCACACATGGGCGCTTTTGTTGACAATATGGGCAATCATTGCTAAAATATACTTAGCAATCATACTAGGAGGTATATTTTACATGGAATCGAAGAATCTGGCAATTATTGGCCTCGTACTTGGTATCGTTAGTATCGTTCTCTCTTTTGTATTGGCAGGCTTTGCGTTTATTCCGCTGGTTATCGGTATAATAGGTATCGTGCTGAGCGGCAAGGCCAACAAGATCGAAAAGACCGGCATTGGCACAGCCGGTTTCATACTCTCTATCATAGGCGTTGTGCTTTCCGTAATAATGCTTATAGTAGTTCTCACCTGCGCAGCCGCCGTTCTGGGCGCTGTTGGCGGTGCGGCCGGTCTGGCCGGTCTCGCAGGCGGTCTTTGAGCCTGAAAAGTATTTTAACCAAAACGGGCAGGCAAACCTTACGCGGTTTGCCTGCTTTTTTGAAAAGCCGAAAGGAAACAAATGCATCCATACATAGAAATTTTTGATAAACAACTGCCTAGTTACGGCACAATGCTGCTGCTGGGATTTGCCGCCGCCTTAATCGTTGCCATGCTGAGGCACAAAATAAACGGCCTCAGTAAGACGGACACGCTTGTGGCAATGTTTATGGTGGGCGCGGGCGCTCTCATTGGCGGTAAGCTGTTTTACGTTATTCAGGGGCTGCCCGACTATTTTGCCATTGGCATACCCGCCGGGGTATCATTTATAGATTATTTCAACGCCGCCGGTCTCGTATATTACGGCGGCTTCATAGGCGCCATACTTATGCTGATGCTCTTTTGCAAGGTGTATAAGGAGCCTTTTTGGGGCGTTGTCGACTCGCTGCTGCCCTCGCTGCCGCTGGCACAGGCCATTGGGCGCGTGGGCTGCTTTTTGGCGGGCTGCTGCTGGGGCATGCCTTACGAGCACGGCTTTTTCATAAGCCCGGACTCCCCCATCGCGGCCGCGCCCAAGGATGTTGCCCTGCTGCCCGTGCAGCTTATAGAGTCCGCCTGCACGCTCGCGCTATTCATCGCTATGGCGGTATACGGCCGCAAAGTGCGAAAGCCGGGCAAGATATTCGCGATGTACTGCCTGGGCTATGGCGTTATACGCTTCGTGCTGGAGTTTTTCCGTTACGACGCGGTTCGCGGCTTTGTGGGCAGCTTTTCCGTATCGCAATGGATCAGCCTCATATTGATAGCGCTGGGCATATTCTTCTGGTTTTTCTACCGCCGCAAGCCCAAGAGCGCGCAGGCGGCTTGAAAATATTGGACGTAAAAAAAAGGGCTCTATGTCAAATGTTGGGGTAGAGCAGTAAACTAAAGCAAGAATAGCG
>CAYXFB010000134.1:0-3734 GCA_964464145.1 uncultured Christensenella sp. | reverse complement strand
TTGAGTATAAGGGAAAGCGCTATTATATCGAACGTTCGTTTTCTTCTGACGGCGAGATGCTGGAGCTGAATTGCTGGGAGGTGCTGAAATGACTATCAATGACAAAATAATAGCTGCGCTTTCGGTATTGGCACCGACCTATCCCGACTCATACGACGCGCCGGCGGACATGAACCGGACGGGTGTGTATTACACCTTCGGCTATAACGCGCTGGCCGCACAGTATGCAGACGATGAACCTCACGAAGAGATCTATTATGTGCAGGTGCACCTGATATGCCCCGTGAAGCAGGATAGCGTTGAGCTGCGTAAGCAGACCAAAACAAAGCTGTTTGCCGCAGGCTTTACCTATCCATCCGAGATGAATGTGGGGGTGGAGACGGTGCGAGGCGCGGGATTCAGTAGCGCGGGCAATTCGCGGTATCAGCATTATGTATTTGAATGCACGGCGGTGGAGGTGATTGACAGTGGCTAGATTTAGTGTGCATGGGCTGGACGGGCTGGAAAATATGTTTTCCCACATAAGCGAGATACCATATAACGTGCTGGAGCAGATGCTGGATAAACAGGCCGATATTTTGGTAAGGGCACAAAAAGAAACTGCTGCGGCAATGCTTCAAGGCGAATATTATAAGGGCGCGGTGGTGAAATCTATTGCCAAAGGCCCTTTAAAACGCAAAAAAGATGGGCTGGTGCGCTATATCATATTCAAAGGGTACCAGCATGGGAACAGACTGGCTGAGATAGCTTTTGTGAACGAATATGGAAAGCGCGGGCAACCGTCGCGGCCGTTCATACAGATGGCAATTGAAAAGTGCGCCGATGAAACGCTCAATGCGGCGTGGGCCGTATTTGATAAATGGATAGAGAGTATTTGAACAAGCGGGGGATACCCCTATTTTTTATTTTAAGGAGGATTTGATAAATGGCAGCAATAGGTGCTAAATATCCGTGCTTTGCGCCCTTCGCGCAGCCGGAAACAGAATATGCGCCGCCTACATATGCGGGCGGCGTGGTGATAGGTGAGATGGTGACGGGCAGCATGACGCCAAACATGGCCTCTGCCGAGGCTTGGGCAGACGATATGCTGATCGAGTCTGTGAACGAGGTGGGATCGGCCACTATAGCGCTTGAAACACTGGATATACTGGATGATGTGGCATCGGTGGTATACGGCGCGGAGGTGAGCGATGGAGAAGTGCGGTATGGCAAAGATGATTCTCCGCCCTATGGCGGGCTGGCGTATTACAAAAGATTGCTCAGGCATGGGGAGGAGTATTTTCAGGCTTTCTTTTTTCCTAAGGCAAAAGCCGCCATAGGAGCCGACAACGCGGCAACAAAGAGCGCGTCTGTGACATTCCAAAATAAAACTACAACCTTTACCGCGTCCCAGCCGTTCTGTATAGATACCAAGTGGATGATACAGAAAACCTTCAAGCAGGAAAAGGATGCCCGCGAGTGGGTGCGTGAAAAGCTGGGTATGGACGCGAATGTATCGGTGGTGAAGTCGGTTAGCATTGCGGGTACTGCGGAGGTCGGGCAGGAGCTGACTGCGAATGTGGTATATGACATTGTTCCATCCAACACGCCGACGCTTACGTACAAGTGGCAGAGGTCGGCCGATGACCTTACATACGAGGACGCTGGCACGGAGGAAAAATATACCGTGGCGGTGGGCGACGAAACGAAGTATATTCGCTGTGTTGTTACCGCGGTAACGGGCGCAACGGGCGGCGCGACTAGCGCGGGTGTACTTATAAGCGCATAAGAAATATGGGGCGGACATCCCGCCCCTATTTGTATTTTTGGAGGGAACATGGGAAATACCATTGTGAACATAGGCTCTGCTAAAGCGGTGGCGATCACCTTTGCGGAAAAGAAATACTATTTTCTGTATAACGTAGCGGCGATGATGGCCATACAGGATGAGTTTGAAACTACTGACGCATTGCCCGCGCTGAATGTGGTAACGCCTATTGAGAGGGAAAACGTGATCCGCGTTTGCGAAATACTGTCTGAGCAGGGTGAGGCGGCGCGCAGACATATGGGTCTATGTGAGAGTGCGGCGCTTACGCGCGCGGACATATTGGCGGTTGATACGCTGCCCATTGATATGATAAAGCTGTATAACGCCTGCACCAAAGCGGCAAACATAGGGCTTTCGCGCGAAGTGAAAGATGATGATGAGGAAATAGACCTCGTTTTGCTGGAACTTAAAAAAAAAGCGGCACAGCCCGTGCGGAGATTTTGCAGCTGGGTTCGGAGCTTGGGCTCACGCTTACCGAAACGCTGATATCTATGCCCGGCCAGCTTTATGACCGCGCGGCAGTAGTGAACAAAGCAAGAAAAAAAGACAAAGGGGAAGAACGATATGAGTAAATTTACGTTTGAACGCGATATAGTGGAACTTAATATTGAAGGGAAACTTTTTCATTTGGATATGGACCGTGACCCGGTCGGCATCATTAACAAATTTTCCGAAGCTCTAAAAAATTTAGGGGCAGAGAATGAGCGTGGCACACTGCCGGAAAAGGACGCCAACGAGATATCAAAAACCATGATAAATGAGCTTTTTAACGATAATGAGGCGTTTGACATGATGTTTGAGGATGTGCGCCCAACGTTGGACAGGGTTTTTAAGATGCTGGAGCACGCGCTTAAAGAGGCGGACGAATACAAAGCTCAATCACGCATGGCGCTTATAGATAGATTGGAGCGCAGAAATTCCGAAGGGTGAAAAATACTTTGCGTGACCGAGCAAGAGAGGTGAGTTTCATTGGCAACACGTGATATTCGTACAAGCATATATTTGGACGGTGAAAAAGAATTTAAGAGCGCACTTTCCTCCATAAACTCGGAGATCAAAGTTTTGGATTCTGAGCTCAAGCTGGTGGAAAGCCAGTTTAAGGGCAATGCAAATTCTATGGAGGCGCTCCAGGCAAAGGCGAAGGCGCTATCAAACGTGCAGGAGGAGCAAAACCAAAAGCTGAAAACGCTATCTGACGCATATAAAAATGCGCAGACTGCTATAAAAAACTACGAAGAATCCAACATTACTTTGGCGAATAAGATCAAAGCGCATGAGGCGGCGCTGGAATCACTCAAGCAGGCGGAGGGCGACACAACAGCCGAGCAGGAGCGGCTGACGGCCGAAATAAAGGAAGCCTCGGACCAGATAAAGGGGAATGAAGAGGCCATTGGCCAGTGGGAAAAGCGCTCTAATAACTGGCAGGCATCTATAAATAAAACAAAGGTTGAGCTTAACGATACAAATTCCGCTATTGCCGATAATGACAGGTATATGGAAGAGGCAGCAGGCAGCGCCGATAAATGCGCCACCTCTATAAACAGATTCGGTAAAGAGGTAAAGGGCGCTGGAGAGGACGCCAAAAAGGCGGGAAATGACGCAAAGGAATTTGGCGATAAATCCCGCGAGGGGATTGACGGGCTGGTGGCAGCGCTGGCCGCCGCCGGTCTTGCGACGGCATTTAATAAGATAGCGGAGGGCATAAAAGCCTGTCTGCAAGTATCGATGGAATTTGAATCCGCCATGGCGGGCGTGGCCAAGACAACGAACATTGCAGGCCCTGAGCTTGAGAGGATGAGCGAAGAGATTCGCAAAATGGCTACGGAGATCCCGTTGGCCGCAAGTGAGATAGCCAGCATAACGGAAAACGCCGGGCAGCTTGGCATACAAAAAGAAAGCCTGATGGGTTTTACCCGCGTAATGGCGG
>CAYXFB010000133.1:0-3766 GCA_964464145.1 uncultured Christensenella sp. | reverse complement strand
TCATTGAACTCCTTTCTAAGCACAAAAAAGCACCCGTGAGGAGTGCTTTGGTTGTATCTATTGTTATATTTTGCTATTAAGACGGATTATGCTGAATTGCACGAAACTTGCTTTGTGTTATAAACATAGCACGAAACCGCTTCGCGGTGGTTGATTGATAGTTTTTTTTAGGTTAATCTCATAATAATGGCATTAGAAACTTCTATATAATTGAATCATTACTTTTTAGGAGGATGATTCAATGACAAACAAAGAAGTTTTTACAAAAGCCTTTGATGAAATCAAGTTGCGAGGCTTGTCATCACACACGATTAAAGATTATTTATCTAAGCTCCACATTTTTTTGAAGTATCACAGAGAACGTCCCATCGAAACCATGGGAGAACAAGAAATTCGAGAGTTTCTAATTCATTTAATTGATACCGGTAAAACTTCCGGCACCATAAACGTGTACAATAGCGCTCTGCGTTTCATCTTTGGCGCGGTTTTGGGACGAAACCTTAACTATCAACTAATCCCAAGACGCAGAGATTATCGAAAACTTCCACCCATTATGACCAAGACAGAACTAGTTCGCTTTTTCTCAATAATCGATAATTTGAGAGATAAAGCGATTTTCTCAACCATCTATGGCGGTGGACTTAGATCCTCAGAAGCGACTCATTTACGCGTACAAGATATCGACAGCGAAAACATGCGTATTTTTGTTCATAATGGAAAAGGTGGGAAAGACAGATACACTTTGCTCTCAAATGATAATCTACAAATTTTGCGTGAATATTACAAGCAATATCGTCCTAAGAATCCAGACGGATATTTATTCTACTCACGCAATGGTGACTACAAAGTTCTGACTACAAGGTCTCTGGGAAATGCTTTTCACAAGTATTATGATCGTGCTAAATTATCCAATCCATATACAATCCACACTCTACGACATTGTTTTGCAACACACCTACTAGAGGCAGGTACTGATCTCTTACGAATCAAGCAACTTCTAGGACATACATATACCCAAACGACCGCATTCTACCTGCGCCTTAGCGATTGTGACAAAACAACAAAAAGCCCGCTAGATACTTTACCTAAAAAGCGCGGTAGAAAACCAAGAAACAATGGTTGAGATACAACATATATTCGCCCAATTTGGCGAAGAATATTGCCGCTCTCATGCATTATCTCTCGTACAGCACAAAGCAATGAATGCAATTTTAAACTGCCGTACTGCAAAACTTGGCGGTCATATGGATATTTGCCCGAATTGTGGTGATACCCGTATATCGTACAATTCGTGTCGCAATCGCCATTGCCCTAAATGTCAGACATTATCCAAAGAGCGTTGGATTGACGCAAGAAAAGCAGATTTATTAAACGTAGAATATTTCCATATTGTGTTTACTGTTCCACAGGATCTTCGGTCAATTATATATGCAAATCAAAAAAACTGTTACAACTTGCTATTTCGTTGCGTGGCTGAGACGTTGAAGGAGCTATCTGCAAACAAAAAGTATCTTGGTGCAGCTATCGGTCATACATCAGTATTGCATACCTGGGGACAAAATTTAAGCTTTCATCCGCATATACACTGCATAGTCCCAGCTGGCGGACTTACAAAACATGGTTTTTGGCAACACTCGAGAAAAAAGTTTTTCATTCCTGTAAAGGTGCTTTCGCGTAAATTCAGAGGCAAATTTTTATCGCTTTTCAAGGAACAGATACCAGATGTAGAAAAACGCTTGATTGATGTTTGCTACCAAAAAAATTGGGTGGTCTACTGTAAACCTCCTTTTAAGACTGCTGCTTGCGTCGTAGAATATTTGGGAAGATATACTCATCGGGTTGCTATCTCTAACAATCGAATCCTCAAACTTGAAAATGGCAGCGTTACTTTTAAGTGGCGTGATTACAAAGACAGTAACCATATGAAAAAAATGACACTTTCGGCAAGTGAATTTATTCGCCGCTTTCTCATGCATGTTTTGCCCCACGGCTTCATGAAGATCAGACATTATGGTTTTCTTTCGAGTCGCGGCAAACAGTTTAAGCTTCCAATATGCAAACAGTTAACTTGTACATCGACTGTGGTAAAGGTAAAGCTGTCCACTGAAGAGCTAATCACAAAAATTCTTGGCAGGAGCCCTTTTGTCTGTCAAAGTTGTGGTTTTTGCGACTTACTTAAAGTAGGGCTTTCGCCACCATAATTATGAAAACCTATTGGATTTTGGCTCGCAGCATTGGGAGCTTCGCTTCGCGTATCCATTTTATGATTATCAGAGGTAACTGGATTGATTATGCACCATATTATATTCTCATATTCAACCGTAGTCCTTCAAAATCGATGCAGTGAAAACATACTTTCCCCATAGTGGCCGCGGTTTCGTACAATGGAATTATCCAATCTTGCGCCCCCGGGAGCTCAAATACTTGGGGGCTTCTTATTGCGCAAGCTCGCATAATTCGCTATTCATAATCAGTAGTCTGTTTTTATTCTCTACCCATATATTATATGAATAATGGGCAGTTTAGAAAAGGTGTTTTCAATACTGCGATTTAAACATAAGATAATGCTCGAAATGTTAATCGCAACACCGCTTACAACAATGTAGCCACAGGTGCTATAATTGCACTATTGAGTAAATGATCACCAGATTTTTCAACACTAGCAGTTACAGATTTAACTGTTGAAATAGTTAAATCTGTTTGGGATAATGGCTCCAAAGCCGCTACGACATCAACTACGGGAAACTCTCTACGTGATACTAACTCTCGAACTGCTTGCCTATCTGCTGGTACAGGCAAGTTTACTTCAGGCGGCATTTTGGCATCTGCCGCAATGAATTGTTGAACAATACCCCATGCTGTATAAAAGAGCTCCATAAATGAACCATCATATGGAATTGGGCATATTATCAGATTTTTGCGATCATCAACGGTTATTTTATCGGATTTTCCTTGTGTTGCAGGAACAATTCCTATTCGCAATCCTCTTGCCCCTTCAAGTTGTGACAAATTTATTTTGAGCGTTGTTCCAAGCCACCTATCACTGTCTCTGGCACCAAAAAATAAGTCAGCTTTCCAAAGACCAGCTATTGAGTATGGCAATGCATTTCGCGTTTCAGGGCGATTAAATGCTGCTGAAAGCATATTAAGATACCCTTTTAGTTTCGGGGGTTGTGCTTGAGCTCCAGTTAATAGTCTAGAATCAGGAGTAAGAATATCATTGGCTGTATCAATAATTTGTACTTTTCCGCTTTTCTCCAAACCAAACAAAATTGAATTATAATCAGTTCCAGTCAACCTGCATTGCTTGGCAGCATCTGAAAGTCGTTCCAAAACCATTGGATCATTTCTCTTTATTGCATCGTGAATAGCCCATTCAAAACAAAATCCAATGTCACCAGCACCTGGGCGATAAGCTCGAGGCAACATTTTAAGTTTTATATTGCTCATTCCGCCAAGCTCCAACATAACATCGTTCTTTATTCCTGTAAGTAAGCTCGTTAAAAGTGGGCGAATAAGGGCTATTCGTGCAAGCACTTCGCTTTGGATTAGTGCATTTTGCTTTTCTGATATAAGTTGCATGTTTTCCCTCCGCATAAGATTTTTCATTTAACTGGTGTTTTTTATCTTGGTACAAATATTCTCATAGCTGCAAAGGCATTTAGACCCATTCGATCAAGCCTCACATTATTAGCCTTATTCGCTCTTACGCCAACTTTCGATTATTGCCTTTTGCACCCCTAAACCTCACATATATAACATCATT
>CAYXFB010000132.1:0-3802 GCA_964464145.1 uncultured Christensenella sp. | reverse complement strand
TATATCTATTCTAACAAAAAAGCCAACCTTTTGGTTGACTTTTTCGACAGTCTGGACGGAGCGCAGGCTCCGTTTTTTCATTTTCAAAAGCATTTCTTGCGAAAGATAAAAAGGTGCAATACATTGCTTGCGAAATATGCTATAATCTGAGGGAAGATACCGTTTCAAAAAAACTATAGTGGAAAGCACCGCGTTACATAAAGAAGCGGTTATAATGTTGTTGACATACAGAGGGATTGAATGTTTAAAGCAGCGCGTTTGACCAAAATAAAAGAAATAATACTGGACAGGGGACAGGTGGATGTGAATACGCTCAGCGCCATGCTGAACGTTTCCGACGTTACGATAAGAAGCGACCTTGAGCAGCTTGAGCAGGAAAAATTTATATACCGTACCTATGGAGGCGCGGTGCTGAACGAGGATCACGCAAGGCAGCAGGCCGTGCAGGAAAACCTTTCGGGCGGCAGCCTGGAGTATGACAGAAATAAGGAATATGTGGGCCAGGTGGCGGCGGAGCTCATAAGCCCGAACGAGTGGGTGTTCATAGGCCAGGGCGTGACCTGCTATTACGTGGCCAAGGCGCTCATCAAAAAAGACAATGTGAACGTAGTCACGAACAACCTGTACGCCGCGGGCGTGCTTTCGGAAAACAAGAGCTCTAATGTTATGATGACCAGCGGCAGTTTGGTTCACAGCCAAATGTGCCTAGTGGGCGATATGTCACTGAAATTCTTGGACGGCATATTCATTGCCAAGGCCATAATAGGCGTGGGCGGCGTGGATATGCAGAGCGGATTCACCGTTTCCAATTCCACCGAATCAAATATATTCTCCAAGCTCAAGAAGATCTCCAAGGAGCTCATAATAGTAGCGGATTACAGCAAATTCAACCATTCCTCGCTGATGAGCCTGGGCCCGCTGACAACGGCGGACGCTGTGGTAACGAACGATAATATACCAGAGGAATATAAATCGTACTTTTTTCAAAACGGTGTAAAGATATACACCTCATATAAAATAAAAACATCTTCCGTAAGGGGTGAGTAGCACAAATGGCGCAACCCGTGCTGCGGCTGGAAAATATATGCAAGGCCTACCATGATATGGTCGCGCTCAAAAACGTTAACCTGGCGCTTTTGCCGGGTCAGGTTTGTGCGCTCTTGGGCAGCAACGGCGCGGGCAAGAGCACGCTCACCAAAATAATCACGGGCGAAACGAAGATGGCGAGCGGCCAGATATACATAGACGGCGCAGCGGTGGAGATATCCTCTCCGCACGACGCCAAAGGGCTGGGCATAATAAGCTGTCCGCAGGATATTGCAATTTTTGACCAGCTGAGCATAACGGAAAATCTCTTCCTTGGCAGCGAGCTCAAGAAAAATTCACTGGTGCTGGATTGGCCGCGCATGAACAAGGCGGCGGGTGAGATGCTGGAGCGCTTCGGCATTGCGGCAACGCCGGCGCAAAAGACGAAGCGGCTTTCGCTTGCGGAAAAATATCTCATACAGTTCGCGCGCGTGCTGCTTTCAGATTACAAAGTGGTTATATTGGACGAGCTCACGGATTCGCTCACGATGGCGGAGGTGAGCGTGGTTTACGATATCATGGCCAAGCTCAAGGAGCGGGGCGCCTGCATAATATACATCACACACCGCATAGAAGAGGCAATGCGCACGGCCGATATGATAGGCATAATGAAGGATGGCGAGATGGCCGCCTTCATGCCCGCAAAACAGGCGAAAAAGGATACCATAGCCAAAAAAATGCTGGGCGACGATATAAAGACGCACTACCCCAAGCTGCCCGTGGCGCGGCAGGAAACCGTTATGCGCGTGAGCAGCATAAGCAACCGCTTTTTGAACAACATAAGCTTTTCGCTGAGGCGGGGCGAGATATTGGGCATCGCGGGTCTGGTGGGTTCGGGACGCACCAGCCTTATGAAGGCCATTGTGGGGCTCGATAAGCTGGACTGCGGCAGTATAGAGCTGCTGCACGGCAAGGACGGCTGGCAGAGCTTCGGCCACTGGCACGAGGCAATAGGCTATATGCCCGAAAACAGGGACGCGCAAGGCCTCTTCGAGGATTTTTCAGTGGCGCAAAACATAACTATAAAGCGGCTGGACAGGATTTCAAGCATGCACTGGATAAAGCCGCACCGCGAAACCGAGGAGGGCGAGGACATTGTGTATCGCCTAGGCATAAAGGCCAAAAACGTGCACCAGAAGGTGCTGTATCTATCGGGCGGCAACAAGCAGAAAACGCTGGTGGGCAGGAGCGTTTTCTCCAAGTGCAGCGTATACGTTTTCGACGAGCCCACCAAGGGCGTGGATATAGCGGGCAAGGTGGAGATATTCAACATAATGAACGAGCTGGTGCGCAAGGGTGCCGCCATAATACTGGTTTCGTCAGATTTTTCCGAGCTGGCGGGCATGAGCGACCGTGTGCTCGTCATAAAAAAGGGCAGCATAGTGGCGGAGCTGGATCGTGGGGAGCTCACGCAGCAAGCGCTGTTTTCGCTCTGTAAAGAGTAGTGTAATCAAAAAACCCCCGCTCAACATTGTATTGAACGGGGGCGTGTATGTGCGCTACTTTGCGGGCTTGGTTATGGCATAGGCCTGCTGTATGCCAAAATTTCCGCCCGAATATTTGAGCTCCAGCTCATAAAAATCGTTGTTTATGGGGTTGCTGTAGCCCTCAAAGCTTTCGTAATCCGTGCACAGCTCGCGCAGAAGACGGGAACCTATGTAATACACGGAGGAAAAATCGTTGCGGGCGTAGGCGAGGCCGCGCTCTTTCAGCATTGCCTCCATGCGCTCCTGTTTTATGTAGCGATTAAAATCGTGCTCCACAAGCGGCTTTAGGCCGGAAATCGCGCGTATGGCGTTAAGGCGCACAAGCGGCTCGTAAAAGGCTTCGGAAAAAACCACCGTTCCGCCCGGCTTGCACACACGAATGCACTCCTCCATGCCGGTGATCTGCTGCTCCCAGGTGGGCAGGTTTATTATAACGCGCGTTGTGTATACAACGTTAAATGTATCATCTTCGAAATCCAGACTGCGTACATCGCCGCGCATGAATTCCAATATGTCCGCCATACCGGAATCTTTGCGGTTTTGCTGCGCGTATTCTATCATGTTTTCGGAAAAATCAACGCCCGTCATGCGCTTTAGCCTGTGCGCGCCGCATTGCATTATGGCGGCAAAGCCGTTGGCACAGCCCACGTCCAGCACGCTGTCCCCATCCTTTATATATGAGGCAATGTTTGCCGTTTCAAGCTTTATGGCGCATTCGTCGCCCCAGGAGACCTGATGGGTCTGCTTGTATTTCGCCGCGTTGGAATTCCAAAAATCCAGTATAAAATCGCTCATCCAATATCGCTCCGTTCGGGTAGTTTTTAATACAGCCATTCGAAAAGCTGCACTGATTCATATATTTTACCATATACCCGCATAAATTAAAACTCGCATTTTGCGCGCAATAAAAAAGACACCGCAGTGGATGTCCTGTGATCTTTGGTTTAAAGCGCCTTGCGCAATTCGCGTATCTCGGATTCGTGCCAGTCCGCGCGTTTTTCCAAGACCTCCACGCGCTCGGGCACTCCGTTCATGCGCTTCAGCTGATCTATTATGGTGGCCTGTCCCTCGGCCAGCAGCTTCATGCCGTCGCGTATTTCGTTTTCTATCGTTATTTCTACACGGGTGAGCCTAGCGTCCAAACTGTCTATACGTGCGTCCAAACGCGACACTTCTCAGACTGTCGAAAAAGTCAACCAAAAGGTTGGCTTTTTTGTTAGAATAGATAT
>CAYXFB010000131.1:0-3986 GCA_964464145.1 uncultured Christensenella sp. | reverse complement strand
CTGACAAACAATGTGATAGAATGAGACAATCGGAAGAATCCCTGATAACCGATCTTTGATCTCGGGCACACCGGATAATATCCGGCAATACTGTTGCGCTGTGCCACCGCGTGGGGCCCTGTTGACTGACTAAGCTGCTAAACTGTTGCAAATTAATAATGTCTACCCACCAATGGCTGAACCTTATGTCTTTCCTAAGAAGTTATATCAATGCTATAAAAGCATGGTTCACGGTTCATACCGAAGCTATACTCCGGCTTCGTGCTATAGCGTATCTATATCAATATTTGTCTCCTTCATCGCCATAAGAGAAGCTGTTATCCATATTATCAAAGCTTGGCTCATTGACCATTCCCGGCATAGCTCCGTTAGCGGCATCCGGCAGTTCTATGAGCTGGAAGTTCGCCGTTAGCGATTTTAACATATCTGCTTGACTGGAAAGCTCTTCGCTGGCCGCGGCGCTCTCTTCGCTGGTTGCGGAATTTGTCTGCACCACGGAAGATATGCTGTGCATCCTGCTGGTTGCCTCTTCAATGGCGTTTGCCTCCTCGTTGGTGGCCACCGCTATATCTGATACCGCACCGGCGGACGCCTGCGCACCGTCCAGCACCTTTGTAAGATCCTCTGCCGTGAGCTTGGCCAAATTGACGCTGCGCTCAATAGCTTGAACGGAATCCTCTATAAGCTTATTTGTATTCTTAGCAGCCTCAGCAGAGCGTGTGGCAAGGTTTCTTACCTCATCCGCCACTACAGCGAAGCCCTTTCCGGCATCCCCCGCTCTCGCAGCTTCCACCGCCGCATTGAGCGACAGTATGTTGGTTTGCTTTGTTATATCCTCTATGGTCTGTATTATCTTACTTATTTCCCTGCTCTTAACCTGTATTTCTTCCATCGCACCCATCAAATGCTGCATGTTTTCATTGCCCTTGGAAACGGAAACCATAGTCTCTCCGGAAACCTCGTTTGCGCGGCTGGCATTCTTGGCGTTTTCTCCTATTTGGGCAGAGACGTCATTTATATATTTAGTCAATTCTTCTATTGAAACGGCCTGTTCACTGGTTCCAGCCGCAAGGCTCTGCGCTCCGTTAGAAACTTGGCCGGCCGCGGCCGATACCTGATCTGCCGTTGACTCTATCTGCCTTAATGTATTCGATATCGAAATTATAAACTTTGTTATAGAATTCTCAATATCTTTAAAATCACCCTTGAACTCCTGACTGGGTTTAAGATTGAAGTTTCCCACCGCCATTTCGTTCATGGCTCTTGCTATATCCTTTATATAAGCGCTCAATGTGCTGGTGGATTCCCTCATGCTTTCAGCAAGGCTGCCCACCTCATCTTCGCTCTTATGATTTATCTGTATATTCAGATTGCCCTTGGCCATTTCTTTGGCTGCCGCCTCTATTTCGCTTATCGGCTTCATGGCTCTGCTGATTACCATATAGGTTAGGAAGGCCAACGCTATCAATGCTATTGCCGAGGCTATTATAACGAACATAAGCTGGCTGTATACCGGTGCCATAAAGTCTTGCTCTGAAACACTTGTAACGCTTAACCATACCGCCGGAGAAGTTCCTATATAAAAGGGCGTGCTGGCTTTGTACTGGCTGCTGCCATCCTTGAAGTGATCCATAAATACTGTTTCGGTTGCGTTCTTTGCTGCGTCCAGAGTGAGCTGCGGCTCCGTGCTCCTTGTAGCGTCAAGGAATTTTTCACCTACAGTGTCGGGTTGAAGCGTGTTTACTATCACGGTCTCATGTCCGCATATTATAAGGTTAGCAAAGCTATCGAAGCCACCGTTATTGAAACCCAAAGTATTGAGCGTATCCGTGGATATATCGCTTCCCACCAGCCCAACAGCCACGCCGTTACTGAATATGGGCGAAAGCACTGATATGACCTTTTTCTGACTCCCGTTTACGTTCTTATCGTAAGGATCCAGCACAACCATGTTTTCATCCTTGGTTGCGCTTATATAGGCTTCCTTTGTTATCATCGCCGTAGCGTCCGGCTCCGTTACCGTTTTACCGCCCATTGTATAAACCGTGAGGCCGTTTGGTATAAATTCGTTGGCGCCAATGACATAATATAGATCAAGTGTATTTTCGCTGTGCGATTTTGTTTTTTCAAGTATGCTTTCAAGATACGGCATACGATTTTCCTGAGGCAAAATATCAACGCTGGTTATGGCGCTTACCAATATCTGCTGCTCCTCCACCACTGTATCCATAAGGGATTTCACAACCTGTGAATTGGTTTTAGAAAGCAGGCTAAGTTCTTGTTCCTGTGTGGACAGCAGGCTGTCCGTGGTTGTTTTCGCTATTATAAATGTCAGGGCAACAAGTGCGATAGCTAATCCTATTGTTATTAGAGACATGGCACGGGTCGCCAGTTTCCTTTGCTTCTTCTCCTTCTTCAAAACATCTATCTCCCACATTGTTTGTAATTTTTCATAGTTTTTAACTATATGTTAATTATAAATGCGTACATACAATTGTCAATAAAGTGGCATAAAATGCCACGTGAAAGCGTGGCATTTATCTATGGCAGGTTTGTATTTTGCTTGCCACATTATATGAATTATATTAAAACAAGTGCTGTTTAGTGTTTACATTTTATTATTAATATGCTATTTTTGTTATAGTAACAATTATAAAATACATCTATAACGAAGGAAAACAACGCAAGCGCCACACAATGCTGGCATTGGCAAATTAACGAGGTTAAATTATGGCGAAAAATTTATCACCAATTGGTTACATGATGGAGATGCTTCACATATCGGTACAGGAGCTGGCCCAATATCTTTATATAGATCGCACCACCATAAGCAAGTGGCGGACGGGCGCAAGGAAGCTTTCGGAACGATCTCCCTACTACGGCGAGATGACTAATTACTTTATGACTCGCAATTACGAGCTGGGCAACCGCCCCTTGAACGGAATGTTCAAAGACCTGTATCCAAACGAACCCTGTGAAAATGACGCAGATGTCACCCGGCTCATAGGTATATACCTAAGCGACGAAAAAACTTCGGCGCGCGTCAGCAAATTTGTGGACGATATGAACCACGCGCTTTACCAGTCAAGTATTTCCGTGTTCAAGGGCTCGGACGGACGCAAAAGCGCTCTTAGTATGCTGCTTGGCATGGCAGAGACCGCCTCAGCGCCCTGCACCGTGAAAATGTTCGAAATGAACCAGTTTGAGTGGCTCAGCAGGGACATGGCAGACACACAGTCCTTTTTGAACAGGATAAGCCAGCTTTCTAAGCAGGGGCATAAGTTCATATTGAGCTATCCGCCCGAAGCGCACGAGAACAGCAGCGCGGCGTTCAAGGCCTTCATACGCTCGCTTTCCTCGCAATTCTTTAATAAAAACATAAGCATAAATGTGATTCGGGCGCAAAAGGGCGAAATGATATTGCCCAATGTCTATGGCATAGAAGGAAAGTGCGCCGTGGTGGGCGTAAACTTTGAAGAAAACCTTGATAACGCCCACACGGCAGTGTATTTTGACGATTTTACGATAAAGAAATATTTGATGATACACGATAAGATGGTGAATCTGTACACAGTACCTTTTATGGTGACGGACACCGTTTCGGATAAGAAAAACATTCTGGAAATGATGCGTTATTCGCGTACGCGCAAAGAACCCACCTACTTTTACGGCATTTGTCTTCCCTGCGCCACAATGAGCGAAGAGCTTATAAAAAAGATACTGGATCAAAACCATCTTTCCACGGGCGAAAAGGAGCGTTGCATGAATCTTTACAATATGCTTCGCGCTTCCCTTGCGGATTCGCCGCCTGACAGCTTTGGCGGTCTGTATCTGCACATGGATCAGCTCACAGAATCTCTGACCTATGATACCATAGTGCAGTACGAGCTATCCGCCTTTTGCAATGACCACCCCGTGATAATGTTAAAGGATCAGCATTTGAAGCATTTTGCCGATACTCATGAGTTCGTTGAAAAGCACTCCAA
>CAYXFB010000130.1:0-3994 GCA_964464145.1 uncultured Christensenella sp. | reverse complement strand
ATTCGCTGTTCTTTGACGCGAAAAGGTACGACCTTGCGCGTGTGGGACGCTATAAGTTCAACAAAAAGCTGGCCATATCCGGCCGCATAAAGGATCAGATAGCGGCGGACAATATCGTGAACGAGGAAACGGGCGAGCTGCTCGTGGCCGCGGGCGATATGATCTCCGAGAAAAACGCGCTGGCCATAGAGAACGCGGGCATAAACACCGTGGATCTCAAAATAGGCGAGGATATCGTGCGCGTACACGGCAACCACTTTGTGGACGCGGCGAAACACCTTGATTTTAAGCCGGAAACAGCGGGCATAAACGAAAAGGTATACTATCCCGCTCTGCGCGAGATAATAAACGAATTCGGCGGCGATAAAAAGCTTATGAAGGAGCACATAAAGGAAAACCTGCACGTGCTCATTCCCAAGCACATAATAAAAGAGGACATATACGCTTCGGCTAACTTCTTCCTTGGCCTGAAATACGGCCTGGGCAGCGTGGACGATATAGACCATCTGGGAAACCGCCGCCTGCGCTCTGTGGGCGAGCTGCTGCAAAACCAGATACGCGTGGGTCTTACCCGCCTCGAGCGCGTGGTGCGCGAGAGGATGTCCATACAGGATATGGACGTGGCAACGCCCAGCAATCTTATAAACATAAGGCCGGTCACGGCTTCCATAAAGGAGTTTTTCGGCTCCTCGCAGCTTTCGCAGTTTATGGATCAGACAAACCCCTTGGCAGAGCTTACGCACAAGCGCAGGCTTTCCGCGCTGGGACCGGGCGGACTAAACCGCGACCGTGCCAGCTTTGACGTGCGAGACGTGCATCATAGCCATTACGGCAGGATGTGCCCCATAGAAACGCCTGAGGGACCAAACATAGGTCTCATAGGCTCGCTTTCCACCTATGCGCGAATAAACGAGTACGGCTTCATTGAAACGCCCTACCGCCGTTTTGACCGCAAGAAGGATATAGTGACCAGCCAGGTGGAGTATATGACCGCGGACGAAGAGGATGATCTCATAGTGGCGCAGGCCAACGAGCCTATAGACGAAAACGGCCACTTCCTGCATGACCGCGCAATGAGCCGCGTACAGGAAAAGATCGTTGAGATACCCCGTGACGAGGTTGACGCTATGGACGTTTCGCCCAAGCAGCTCGTATCCGTTGCGGCCTCTCTCATACCCTTCCTAGAGAACGACGACGCGAACCGCGCGCTGATGGGCTGCAACATGCAAAGGCAGGCTGTGCCGCTCATGATACCCGAGGCGCCTGTTATTGGCACAGGCATGGAATATAAATCCGCCTACGATTCGGGCGTGCTTGTTATAAGCCGCAAGGCGGGCGTGGTGAAGCGCGTTTCGGCCAAGAAGATAGTTATAAAGAACGATGACGGCACGGAAAACGAATACAACCTCATAAAGTTTGCCCGCTCCAATCAAGGTACCTGCATAAACCAGCTCCCCATAGTGTATGAGGGGCAAAAGATAGAAGAGGGTCAGGTAATTGCGGACGGACCGTCCACAGATCACGGCGAAATGGCGCTGGGTAAAAACCTGCTGATAGGATTTATGACATGGGAGGGCTACAACTACGAGGACGCTATGCTGATTTCGGAGCGCCTCGTTAAGGACGATGTGCTGACCTCCATACACATAGAGGAATACGAGGCCGAGGCGAGGGACACCAAGCTTGGGCCGGAGGAAATAACGCGCGATATACCCAACGTGGGTGAGGACGCGCTCAAGGATCTTGACGCGAACGGCATAATCCGCATAGGCGCGGAGGTTCGCAGCGGAGATATACTGGTGGGTAAGGTCACGCCCAAGGGCGAAACGGAGCTCACGGCGGAAGAGCGCTTGCTGCGCGCCATATTCGGCGAAAAGGCGCGTGAGGTGCGAGACACCTCCATGCGTGTGCCTCACGGCGAGGGCGGCATAATAGTGGACGTGAAAGTGTTCACGCGCGAAAATAAGGACGAGCTAACGGCTGGTGTAAACAAGCTGGTGCGCGTATACATAGCCCAGAAGAGAAAGATATCCGTGGGCGACAAGATGGCAGGACGCCACGGAAACAAGGGTGTTATATCCCGCATACTTCCGGCGGAGGATATGCCGTTTTTGCCGGACGGTACGCCGCTTGATATAGTGCTGAACCCGCTGGGCGTTCCCTCCCGTATGAACATCGGGCAGGTGCTTGAGGTTCACCTCGGCATGGCGGCCAAGGCTCAGGGCGTGAAGATAGCCACACCCGTATTCGACGGCGCTTCCGAGGAAGATATTGAGGAAATGCTCAAAAACAACAGCCTCTCGGAGGACGGCAAGACCGTGCTCTATGACGGGCGCAGCGGCGAGGCCTTCGAAAACCGTGTGACGGTTGGCTATATGTATATATTAAAGCTGCACCATCTGGTGGACGACAAGATACACGCGCGCTCCACGGGTCCCTACTCCCTCGTTACGCAGCAGCCTCTGGGCGGTAAAGCGCAGTTTGGCGGACAGCGTTTTGGAGAGATGGAGGTCTGGGCGCTGGAGGCTTACGGTGCGGCGAACACATTGCAGGAAATATTGACCGTGAAGTCTGACGATGTGGTGGGTCGCGTAAAGACATACGAGGCCATTGTGAAGGGTGAAAACATCCCGGAGCCTGGCGTTCCCGAATCCTTCAAGGTTCTGATAAAGGAAATGCAGAGCCTGTGCCTTGACATAAAGGTGCTGTCTGAGGACAGGGGCGAGATCGCCATACGCGAGACGGACGAGGACGACGGCCTCACGATGGACATAAACATAGCGGGCGTAGAGGATCTCCCGGAGGATCAGGAGGCCATGAACACGGACGATATGGTAATAGAGGATATCGAAGACCTGTCGCTTGATGAGCTGGATCTGCCCGACATAGACATGGAGGACGCGGATATGGACTTCGGCGGTTTCGAAGACGACGATATACTGCCCGTGCTGGACGACGACCTCGATATAGGTACGGACATCGATACCCCGGATATGGACGACGATATTTAAAAAATGCGTCGGTAAAAGTAAGCTTTTGCGGGCGCTGCGGCGTCCGCTGATATAGGAAAGTTCTCAAATTCAGAAAGGAAGTGGAGTTTACTTGTTCGAACTCAACACATTTGATTCGATACAGATTGGGTTGGCCTCCCCGGAAAAGATACGCGAATGGTCTCATGGCGAGGTTAAAAAGCCCGAAACCATAAACTACCGTACGCTTAAGCCGGAAAAGGACGGTCTTTTCTGCGAGCGCATATTCGGCCCAACAAAGGACTGGGAATGCCATTGCGGACGTTATAAGCGCATACGCTACAAGGGCATAGTGTGTGACAAGTGCGGCGTGGAGGTAACGCGCGCCAAGGTGCGCCGCGAGCGCATGGGTCACATAGAGCTGGCCGCGCCCGTTTCGCATATATGGTATTTTAAGGGCATACCCTCACGCATGGGTCTGCTACTTGATATGTCGCCCCGTTCGCTTGAAAAGGTGCTGTACTTCGCCTCGTTTGTTGTCACAGACCCGGGCGAGACGGGTCTTGAATACAAGCAGCTCTTGACGGACAAGGAATACCGCGAGGCGCAGGCGCGCTTCGGCGAGGAGGCTTTTGAGGCCGGAATGGGCGCCGAGGCCGTTAAAATATTGCTCAAGCAGGTTGACCTTGAGGGCAATTCTAAAGAGCTGCGCGAGGAGCTCAAAAACTCCACGGGTCAGAAGCGCATCAGGGCCATAAAGCGCCTTGAGGTGGTGGAGGCCTTCCGCAAGTCGGGCAACAAGCCCGAATGGATAATAATGGACGTGGTACCCGTTATACCGCCCGAGCTTAGGCCTATGGTGCAGCTTGACGGCGGACGTTTCGCCACCTCCGATCTGAACGATCTTTATCGCCGCGTCATAAACAGAAACAACCGTCTTTCAAGGCTGCTTCAGCTGCGCGCGCCCGACATAATAGTTCGCAATGAAAAGCGCATGCTGCAGGAGGCTGTGGACGCGCTCATAG
>CAYXFB010000129.1:0-4104 GCA_964464145.1 uncultured Christensenella sp. | reverse complement strand
ACGTGCGAAGCGGTAAAGTGCGCGTGTTGCTGGGTTCAACAGCAAAGATGGGTGCAGGAACAAATTGCCAAAATCTACTTTTTGCAGAGCATCATCTGGATGTGCCATGGCGACCCTCGGATATCGAGCAGCGCGAGGGCAGGATTATTCGACAGGGCAATACAAATGACAAAGTGCAGATTTTTAGGTATGTAACGGAAAATACATTTGACAGTTACAGCTGGCAGACGATTGAAGCAAAGCAAAAGTTTATTAGTCAAATAATGACTTCAAAATCGCCTGTTCGTTCCTGCGAAGATGTGGACGAGTCTGTGCTTTCTTATGCCGAAATAAAGGCATTGGCGACGGGTGATCCGCATATAAAAGAACGCATGGATTTGGATATTGATGTATCACGACTCAAGCTGCTAAAAGCGAATTTTCTAAGCCAAAAATACAGCTTAGAGGATAGAATTTTAAAGTATTATCCGGCAGAGGTAATACGGACTAAGGAAAAAATATCGGGATATGTTGCCGATGAGCGGCATCTTGCGGAAAACAGCGTGGCAGGCGGCTTTGCACCTATGACGATAAACGGGAAAACATTTACAGAAAAAGCTGATGCGGGTTCGGTGCTATTGGAGCTATGTAAATCTATGAAAACCCCGGATACTACAGAAATTGGCAGCTATCGTGGATTTAAAATGCTGCTGAGTTTTGATTCGTACAGCAGTATGTTTAAGCTCGATTTAAAGCATAATTTGACCTACACGGTGGAATTGGGTACGGATATACATGGTAATATACAGAGGATAGACAATGCGCTTGAAAGCATTGATACCAAGCGGCTATCCTGTGAAAAAATGCTGGAGGATACGCAGGAGCAGATGCAGATTGCACAATCAGAAGCGGACAAGCCATTTGTATATGAAGAAGAGCTCGCCGATAAGTCTGCAAGGTTGGCGGCGTTGGATGCACTGCTGAACATGGATGATAAGCAAGGCGAGGTGATAAGCGGCGAGGTGGAAGTAATGGATGAAAAAAATATTGGTGAGATGGAGAGGTGAATCAACTGCGAACCACAACCGTTTGGTTTGGCTAAACGCTTGTGGTTTGTATTGTGTGCTGATACAATATATGGTATATTTTAAGTGATATTTATGTTTGGCTATTTTTGGCTGGGATTTGGTTTTAGCAATAATGGGAAGTTGATAAATATTTTTGAAGGATGTGATTATGTGTGGGTGTTCGATATTGAAAAATTATACGAAGATAAAAAGTATAGAAACGTTCAAGTAGTTGAATTAATTAATGAAGCAGACAAAGTATTTATGGATGCAGTTGCTTTAAAAAATTATCAGGAAATATTTCTTGAACGCGAAAAAATTAGAAATATAAAATTAGAAGAATGTAACGATAATGAGCCTTTTATGCCACCAATTTCTGGTGCATTTATAAAAAATTATGTTCTGGAATTTACAAAACTCGCTTTAGCGTGCGAAATTACACTAAAATCCCATTTATTATATAAAAACTTTTTAGTTCATTGCATAGATAAAAGTCTTGACGATTCAATGTGTGGAATACAAAAAATTGAACCTATCACGGCTGATAATTATAAAGCAGATCATCCACATAGTTTTAATTTACTTAAACCTATTAGCTTATCATTTAATACTATTTTAAATACTGAGTATTCAAAGGTTTTGTGTTTAGATAGAAAAACCACAATTTTTTTGAAAATGTTAAAAGATGCAAGAAATGTAATACATTTTCCGATTAATCTATGTAAAAATTCGAAGTTGTCGAATGTAGATATAACATTATTAGTGAAATTTTACAATACAATGCTTGTTGACTTTGCTAATGAAGTTATTAAAAATAATAATTTCAATCTTCAATTAATGGTAAAAATATAGTCTAGACTATTATTCTTTTTCAACTGCCTATCAGGCTAATAATGAGAAGTTAAGCGTTCAATGTTCACGGCAGAAGAATAGGGTTTAATATTTTACAAGTTTACTTTTGCGTTTATAAGGAGGTCTAAACAATGAAGATAATATCATTATTTAATAATAAAGGTGGCGTCGGAAAGTCAACGCTAGGATTTCATTTGGGATGTGCATTAGGTGAACTTGGGAAAAAAGTTCTCTTAATTGACTTAGATCCTCAATGTAATATGACTATTTCCGGCATGCTTGAAGAAGCCTTACATAAGATATGGCAAGAAGAAGACGCTTACATTGATGATTACCAAGCAACTGTTGAACGCAACGGGCTAGAAATAACGAATAACCCTAGATCGATACACTTTCTCCTTAAACCAACAGAGGACGGGCTAAATGAATTGGAAAAAACCCCTCCTGTCATTAATCTTTATGATAACGTAGATTTAATTCCAGGTCGCCTTTCCCTACATAAGTATGAAAATAAAATTGCAGAGCGCTGGAGTGGACTCTACCAAAGCGACAACTTGAGCATTAGGACAGTGACAAATATTAGAAGAATATGTGAGGTGCATGGAAAAACTAACAACTACGATTATGTGCTGTTAGATACCTCGCCTAGTTTAGGTATTCTAAATAAAGTTATTATTTCTACAGTAGATGGTTTTATAATACCGGCTCTTCCGGATATGTTTAGTATTTATGGTATTCGAAATATTGGAGGCTCTCTGCAACAATGGCAAACAGAATTTGAAACAGTCTACAAACTTATATCAGAAGATAAACGAACGAGGTTCCCCCAAAAATTTGTTCAATTTCTTGGATATACAATATATAATGCAAAGAAGCAATCAAAACAATTGAATGAATATGATCTTGCGGTCGCGCACTACCAATATGTTAAAGAAATGCCAGCAACCGTGGAAAAGTATATCGCATTAGGGAATATTGCACCAGTTGATAAAATAATGGAGCCCTTGGGAGGAATTTCCATTATGCATTCCCATAATACATTTCCCTCTGTAGCACAAGCATTAAAATGTCCAATGTGGCTTGTTCCCCAAACATTCAAAGCTCTTAAGGAAAAAGATCCCCAACTACTTGAGACATTGCTAGTTGAAGAGCCAAACCCAGGACATTTTCGCAAATACGAGGAGACCCGAAAAAATTACTATACATTTGCTAAGGAATTTATTACCCGAGCGGAGGTGCTTTGAATGAGTACAGGGCAACTCGGAATAGACAAGAATGGTGAGGTAGATTTTACTATTCCAATAATTGAATTTTACACTTGTCCACAAACGCAGTTTCTTTTAGTACAATTTTTAGAACAAGTGAATAATTTTTTCGCATTAAACCCAATCCTGAATTGCCCTCCATTTCCATGTGTTCATTCACTTAAGACTAGATTGAAAGACCCCGAACATCTTCGAGATAAACTGAAGCGCAAAGCTAAGAAAGGGATTGAGGTTTCCAAGGATTCTTTGTTCCGTGAGATCACCGATTTAATTGGCGTACGTGTGTTACATTTACATCATGATCAATTTGAAACAATTCATACAGAAATTATGAATAAAATTGGAGAGGGGGAATGGATTTTACGAGAAGATCCCAAAGCATATACTTGGGATCCAGAAACTAAAACCTATTTCGACAACTTGGGTATTACTACGGAAGTCCGTGATTCCTACTATACAAGTGTTCATTACGTTGTGAAACCCAATAATAAAAATGATGCTTGCTGCGAAATTCAGGTAAGAACCTTATTTGAAGAAATATGGGGGGAAATAGATCATACAATAAACTATCCAGAAAAAACAGATAGTATTGCCTGTAAAGAACAACTTCGTGTGCTGTCCAAACTTGTTTCTACTGGAACAAGATTGTCAGATTCTATTTTCAGATCGCATAAAGAATATATTAAAAGAGTAGATAATAAGGATGGATAATAAGGTGTTATTTCGATAAGCTTTTTTAAATTGCTGTGCTTTTTCGTAGATTAAACTCCCATATTCGCATTATCCATATAATATATGGGTAAAATAAAAACAGACTACCAATTATGTTTATAATCCCCGGCTCCCACCAAACCCCGATGCGACCCGCATCGGGGTTTTTTGCGTATTTGCATATTCCGGCGAAGTTGAACACTAATTCCGGAAAGATGTGAACAGTTATG
>CAYXFB010000128.1:0-4170 GCA_964464145.1 uncultured Christensenella sp. | reverse complement strand
TAGCTTTTACTACATAAAAATGGAGCTGCCTCTGTTTTTATTCTGAGACAGCCCCTTTTTCTGCGGCTGTGATACTAATTTCAAATTAAAATCTTTAATTTGGAACTAGTATGAGGAACAATTTTTCTCCGCATACTCAAACCTATATTTCACCTATATAGCAAAGCTCTGCCTTATTCGCTGTAGGGCGCAACGGGATAATATGCCATATCCTTGCGCC
Organism: uncultured Christensenella sp.; assembly: GCA_964464145.1. Taxonomy (GTDB): domain Bacteria; phylum Bacillota; class Clostridia; order Christensenellales; family Christensenellaceae; genus UBA5399. The sequence goes on along the minus strand of CAYXFB010000128.1, from coordinate 3,950 downwards.
TGTCCAGCCTGCCGAACACCGCGATCACGGGCACATTGCTGGTCATCACCACGGCGTACTGCCCCTTGGGTATCTCGTAACCCTCCTCGCCTATGGGGTAGTCCATCCTAAAGCAATTCACCCGTTTGGCGGGCAAGGTAAGCTTTATTCCCGCGTGCGGCTCCTTATCCTCAAAAAGCAGATCTATATTTATTTTTGCGTCCGTAGCGCCATTGTTCACGATCATGAGAGCTTCGTGGCCTAGAGGCTCCTCGCTGCCCTGCGGCGGCAGATCGCCATCCGCGAATACCCATAATTTTTTGCCTATATCCATGCTGCACTTCCTTTCCTTGCGACTTTTTTAAAGATCCTTAGAGAATATTTCGTCCATCTCCGGGCAAAGCGGCTCGCAGCCGTCCTCCGTTATGATATAGCCCGTTTCCACACGCGCACCGTGCAGCGTGGGGTGTCCAAAAAAGCTCACGTCCACACACACCGTCATGCCCGGCTCCAGCTTATCGTCTCCGCCCGGCCCATAGAAGGGGCCTTCCGCCTCCATCAGGCCTATCGTGTGCGCGAAGGGGCACACCAGATATTTTATGAGACCCGCCTCCTCAAAGAGCTTACGCGCGGGCACGTCTATCTCCCGTCCGCTCATGCCCGGCTTCAGCGTTTCCTTCGTTATGCGAAGCACCTTTCTCAGCGTGTTTATGGCGGACTTTTGTTCATCCGAATATTTCCCCGATACGGGCAGCGTTTCGCCGAAGGTGCCCGCGTAGCCGTTCACGCGCGGCGCTATGCCCAGCATAACCCACTCGCCATCCGCAAGCTCCTTGTTTATGGCCGTGGGGACCACCGCGTCGGATCGCTCGCCGCTGCCCACTATCGTCGCATAGGCAAAGCTGTTCGCGCCGTTTTTGCGGCATACATATTCGCCTTCTGCGGCAATTTCGTGCTCGAAAGCGCCGGACGCGACCTTCTTTTTCATGGCCTCGTACGCCTGATAGGCTATGCCGAATGCTTTCTTCACGTTTTCCGCTTCCCATGCAGATTTGAAAGCGCGCAGCGCCTCGTATTTATCCGTTATGTCAACCAGCTCCGCGCCCGCGAAACCTTTGCTGAACTGCGTATAAACCTCGTAAGGCAGCGCGTTTGTGCCCACAAGGCCAATGCGCCCCAGCTCTATGCCCTTGCCCTTTAGCTCCTCATAGAGCGCTTTGAAATCTATTATCGTTGCGTTGGGGTATTCCTCGTCCGGCACCATGAAGGGCGTGAAATTGCGCGTTTCCTTTATGGCGCTGCTCATCTTGGCAAAGGGTTCGCTCTCCGGCCCGCCTAAAAGCAGCGCATCTCCATCCAGTGGAAGCAGCACCGCACCCTTCTCAAACTGCGGACACCAGCCGGTGAGGTACCAGCCGTTCGCCACGTTCAGCTCGTCGTAATAGATAAGCGCCGCGTCCAGATTTTCCTCTTTCAATATGCCTCTGATTTTTTCAATACGGTTCTGCGTTTCTTTTTCATTGTAGTATGACATGATCTCATTCTCCCTGTATTTTTTATATTTTAGTGTTTGTACTCTTTTTGTGCTAAAACAACTTATTTATCTATAATAAATAGTTCTCTCGCGAAGTTTGTAAGGTTTTCCGCTTTTCTCTTGCCTACAAGAAAACTATCTTCTATTCTAAATCCACAGCCATTTTTGTCACCCATAAAAAGGCATATGCAAAATGTCATGTTTTTCTGTAGCTTAAAATCAGCTCCGCTTTCTATCCACGGGGGCTCCCCTTCCATAAGACCGGTTGCATGGCATGGCCCATACAACAGCCAGTTTTCGTGACCGTTTTTTTTCATGGTTTCATAAAAAAACCGCGCTACTTCCTTTGCATTATTGCCCTCATATAGTTGCTTTTCTATAGCGGCATACCCCTCGTATGCTGCATTTATTGCGTTTAACATCCATTGTTTTGGTTTTCCCAGCACAATGGGTCTGCCTATTGTGGTTACATATCCTTCATATCTAGTACCCGCCTGCAAATGTGTTATTGTATCTCGCTCTATTTTTTTATGCCTCGGCCTGCTAATTGCTTGATTTCCCCCCGCTCCGCTCAAAAACCAAGCTGGATAACCCACATCCTCCGCGCCTAACTCAAACATTTTATAGTACGCCAACGCACGAACCTGCAATTCTGTCATGTTGCTGTTAATGTTATCAATAATATACAACATTGTTTCGTGTGTTATTTTGGCACAATAGCGCATGCATTCTATCTCTGCTTCGGATTTTACCATGCGTAGGCTCATTACAACATCATCACCCGAAACAACCATCGTGTTTCTTGGAAGCGCATCTGTTATCTCACAATACACTCTGTGAGGCATCAGGCCAATACCAGCTATCGCAATTTTATTTACATGCTTTTCACCAACTAATTCGTTTATCACTTGCTTAAAGGTCTCCATCCTATGTCCTGGATATTCGGGATTGGAAGACTCTCTAAACGTAGCCATCCGCTTAATATTGGGCAATACCGAGCGATCTTTCGCGAAGGTCATACTTTCAGGGCCTATGAGTAGCACTGCATCACCAGTTTTAGCAAATACCACCGCCGCACTTTCAAACGATGGCCAATAGTCGCTGTAATATCTTTGAAACTGAGGCTCCATTTCGTTTCCAAACGCAAGCATAATATCGATATCTTTTTCTTCCATTATTCGCTGTGTGCGAATTACTCTATCCTTAAATTCCGTTTTTTGAATTACCGGTCTCATTTTTTAATAATTCTCCCTCCCGATGACACACACTCCGCAAGAAAAACATTATTTGCAATAGGTGGGGGAAGCTACCTTTATTGTCCCCCACCCACCGTTGAGTATTAGAACCAATTATATTTATCCAATTCTTCCTTGTAACAAATTCCGCCCGGGGTAACCACCCAATTATCTACGCTTTCACCCTTCATTATTTTGTCCAAGGACGAAACTCCCAAAGCTCCCTCCACAAAAGGATCCTGTATTGATGTTCCCAAAAGAGAACCTTCCATTATAGAATCTTTTATTATTAGGTCATTTCCTGCTGCTGCACACATTATCTTCTTGTCAAGCCCCTGCGCTTTTAAGGCAGACAACGCTCCCTGAAACATTCCGCCATCCTGACAAATAACTATATCTATTTGATCTGCTCCATATTTTGTAAGAAAATCTTCCATCAGTTTCATTGATTTGCCGGGATCCCAGTCCGAATATTGGCGTTCATTTAGTATTTTTATATCCGTTCCTTCCAGCACCTCCATAACACCCTTTGTTACATTCTCCGTATAAGAAGCTCCCGCAGCGCCCTCTATATACACAGCATTACCCTTTCCATCCAAATATTCATTTGCCATTTTCCCTATATTTCTGCCAATTTCTACCTCGTCCGAAGCCACAGTGCAAACTACCTTATCCTCTACGCTTGGGTCTACACGACTGTTTAATACCACGTAGGGTTTGTCGGTGGAATTTAAGTAGTCTACTATTGACGGTGTAGATGCCTGATCTGCCGGAAAATATATAAATGCATCGTATCCATCCGCCTCTGCCGCTTTAAATTGGGACATCTGTTTATCCGCGCTACCTTCGCCGTCGACTATCTGTATTTCATAGCCAAGTCGGGCCGCCTCGTCTTGAACTCCTTTGTTTAGCGGGGCGCAATAGGGCGCTGTATAATACGCGTTAGACATAAATATTTTATTTCCTGTAGATTCGGCTGCCGCTGGATCTCCTGCCAAATCCGCCTCAGTCTCTGCCGTCGGTGCTTCCGTAGCCACTGTGTCGGGTGCGCTATCTACCGGAGCGCAAGACATAACTCCAAATGCCAGTAAGACCAAAATTACTATCAACATTGTCCTTTTCATAATTTTCTCCTTTTTATTAACGGCGTTTTGTAAAGTTAAATGAAAATTGAGACCTTGTAAAGCTTTCTGGTATGATGT
>CAYXFB010000127.1:0-4225 GCA_964464145.1 uncultured Christensenella sp. | reverse complement strand
GAGGCAAAGCATTTACTGGCGTGCCCCGTATGAGCTGCCTTATATATGCGGTTTTGGAAAACCCGCATTGCTTTGCGTTATCTTCGAGCAATTTGGTTTCCGAATCACTCAGCCTTAGACACATCTCATATCTTTTATTCATATCATATTCCTTTCCACGGCGACTGCCGTAAACTCACCGCTTTAGCGGCATAGGGGTCAGGGGTATATCCCCTGCAAGCGCGCGTAAGATATCTTCGCGCTATGCTTGCGTTTTTTAAGGTCACGTCAAGGTGCCCGCTTGGCGGGCTCGCTTTATAAGGTATTTTTAATTTCAAGCTTGAAAAGTAGCTGTTTAAGGCATATTCTAATTAATGCTAACATGCACATAAACTAGCGCATAGATTGATACTTGCAGGCACACTATGCGCCGCTATATGCGCTACTTATCCCCTCTGCAACCCGCTTTGTCGCAATAGCCGCATATTCCTCCGACATCTCGATACCCATCGCGCTGTACCCCTCAAGCACGGCTGCAAGCACAGTCGTCCCCGAACCTGCGAATGGGTCTAATATCATGCCGCCCGGCTCTACGATTTTCACAATATCCCGCATGAGCTGCAGTGGTTTCTCCGTCAGATGCACCCGATTCTGAGGATTGCCGTATTTGAACACACCCGGCAAACAGGGTACCGGGCGGTTTATCGGCATATTACCGTTGGAGCCCCACACTATGTATTCCGCCTGCGCTCTGAACCTGCCCTTTTGCGGACGGGAATTGCCCTTATCCCACACTGCCGTGCCTCGCCAAATCCAACCCGCCCATTGCAGCGCATCAGTTGCCGCCGGAAGCTGCCGCCAGTCTATGAACATACAAACAGGTGCGCCCTCTTTGCAGATTTTGCGCGCGTCCGCCAGCCACTCCGCCGCCCAGCGCGTCCAGCTTCGCTGATCCTTGGCGTCGCCGTCAAAAGCAGGGGGTGCGTTATCGCCCATATTAGAATATTTCTGCACCGTGGTCTTGTTCTTCTCATTTTGTGTTCTGCCGCCACTTGCGTATGGCGGATCGGTTATGATTCCGTCAAATGTATTGGGTTCAAAACCGGAAAGCAATTTTAGAGCGTCGCCGTGGATTATCTCCCACGGGCTGTTTTTATCTGTCATATGGTTTCCTCACTTTTCTTTTTTGTTTTTACGAGCTTTCAGAAATATCATTCCGCCAAATATGAAAATACACAGACCTATTGATACCAAAAGTTTTGTATCCATCTTTTCACTCCTCCGTTTGTACCGCCAACAGAACGATTCTACCGTTGCGCCCATACCTGCTGCGGTCGCAGGTGGATAGCGTTAACGCTCTATTGATATTGGCGGTGGATATATTCGTTTGCGCTATAGAGAGTTCTTTTGCGGCGTTAAGCCAGTTTTCAAATTCCATATCACTTCTAAAAGTCTGCTGCAAGTAATTGAAATTCGATTTTGCTATATTTAAGTGCAACACGGCGAACACTTGCCAATCGCCTATTTCTTCGGGTGTTTCAAACATCACGTTCGAGTGCGCGATTGCATATTCCGCATCCTTGTACAGAAGCATCCCGCCGAACATATCCTGCCTGCCTGCGCCCATGTTGTGCCCGTAAATTATTATGTTTTTATCAGGCGGAGCAATGCTGTTTTTGCTGTCCACGAACAGCGCACCCGTTTTGGACGGCTTGCCCGAAAATGATGTGGTGAGATATTTTATATTATCTTCGTTCTGAACAACAGGGTAATTCATCTGTGTGTTCGGCACAAAGAGCCAGCCCACTGTGTCGGGATTTATTGCTTTTAGCGCTGCAAAATCTATGTGCTTTTCTGTATTGATGAGTTTACTATCCGGTGTTTTTGGATGTGGTGAATCGGCAGGATCTGTTCGCCCCTCGGCCGCGAATTGTTGCTGCAATGCTGTGTATTCCTGTATCTCGGTTTGCGCCGCCGTATACTCGTGCCAAAAGAAAAAGCCGCTTATCGCGGCTATGCTGTACAGTATTATTGGTAGTATTATTTTTCTTTTTTTCACTTTTCCTCCGTTCTGTTTTTTATGTATGGCTTAGGTTTCAGTATAGTGCAAACAAGTATTTATTGAGCTTTGGGTTTCACTAAAAATATGCTCTCAGCACTTAAGTTGGAATTGCAATACAATGCAGGTGTTGCAGCCTCATCTGGTACTTCTAGAATCAGTGCAGCTTTTGCTTGATCAAAAGCTCGCTTAACAGAATGTCCAAACCCTAACGCTGAGTAAAATTGTGCCGCAAAAACACATGCAGCAGAATCGCCAATTGATGTCAGCATTCCTATGGCTACATCTACACTTTTGACAACCGACTCAGCCTGCTCACAAGAGAAACAAGCGTTAAAAAATAGTAAGTGAATTTTATCTGATGATGCCATAATAGTTTGAGTTATTGCCTCTGCTGGTACAGAGCGAGGACTCCCATCTGTATTTTCAAGAACTAATTCTCCAGACTCTGCACCATGTCCGCTAAAATGCACAACATCTGGATTCACTTCATTTATTGCCTGCAGTATATCCAAAGGACGAACTGCCCATCTAGTTTCAAATGTAATCGAATCTCTGTGTTCAGATTTTCTAATCATTTCTTGTATTGTTCGAGCTTCTGCATCTAATCGTAGCGGAGATGTTCCAATGGGATTTGTTGCAAAAAACAGTACAGTGATTTTTTCAGGAACAGCCTTAAGTTGTCTGATGTCATTTCTCATGTTTAATTGCTCTTGTTGCTGCTTAGCTATGTTTTGATTTATACTTCGAAGTATTTTTTCATTTTCTTGTTGACGCTTTTTATCTTCCTGTTCTTGTTTTTTACGAATCCGTTCCTCTTCCGTTCTAATTTTTTTCTCTTCTGATGCAATCTCACCATCTTTTTGTGAAATTTTCTTTTCAATATCCGCAAGTTTTTTTTCAATAGATGCAATTTCTTTTTCTGCTCGTTCAATTTCTGACTTTTTTGCTTTTACTGTATATTGTGATTTGGTATTCTTTAATGCGCTATTTGCAGATAAAATTTTTTGCTTTTGTTGTGCTTTCTTTGCAGTTTCTTTTGCTCTTTCGTTTGTGAGCTTTGAAAGCTCGCTTTTTTTTCTTGTAACATTACTACGATAAATATCAATAAATGCCATTATGTATCCTCGACTTAATTATTACTCTTTTTATATATGTGAATAGTATTATATATAATTTAGGATTTCCGCTTTCAACTTCCGCTAATTGCCTTAATATCAACAAGACACAAATGGTGCTCTGCATATATTATACCCTAAAAACACATCCGATAAAATGCCAAAAAAGAACAAAAATCACATTTTTAGCTACTCCCAACAAATATATTCTAACATATATCATGTAGTTGGCGGGAGTCTCCTCCCGCCAACTACACAAATATTCTCTTTCCCAGCCTTACTTCCGCTTTTTCCTTCTAAGCAAAACAACCGTAGCAAGCAAAACCGCACCAGCCGCAATCACCAGCGCCCAAACAGGCAACCCGTCACGCCCGGTCTGCGCACCGCCGCCGCTGCTTCCAGCAGAACCCTGCGTACCCTGCGGAACTGTCCCATCCTTGTTCACAATGGTATACTGCGCTTCAGCACGCACTTCGGGCAGCTTGGTGCCGTCCGGCGCTTCCGCCGTAACAATAGCAACATTCTTGACCACACTGCCCGCACTGCCGTCCACCGTTTCTGAAGCCGTGACCTCGCGCTTCTCACCCTTTTTCAGTTCGGGTATGAGGTATTTGCCCTCGCCGTCAAATGGCGCAATGCCCCTGAGCCTCTCGTCCTTGATCATTATGTTTTTTGCCGTGCCCTCGCCTGTGTTGGCAACGGTTATCATCCATGTGACGGTATCGCCCGGCTTGGCCTGCTGCTTATCAGCCGTCTTTGTTATCAAAATATTGGGCTTGGGTGCGGATAACACCTCATACTCAGCTTCGCCTTTCTCGTCAGGAATTGGCTTGTCATCAGGCGTTTTGGCGGACACCACCACAACATTTTTGATTTTCGTGCCCACATCCGCAACCACCTTTTCTGTGGCCGTAATCTCTTTTCTGCCGCCCGCTTCCAGATTTCCAATCACATAAACACCATTTGCGTCGAACGGCGCTATACCCTTGAGCCGCTCATCCTTTACAGTAACGTCTTTGGCGGCGCCGGAGCCTTTGTTCTCTACGGTAATCGTCCACGTAACGGTATC
>CAYXFB010000126.1:0-4306 GCA_964464145.1 uncultured Christensenella sp. | reverse complement strand
AGGCGCGCATGGCCAAAATAACAATGGAGATGCTGCGCGATATAGACAAGGACACCGTAGACTTCATACCAAACTTTGACGAAACGGCCGAGCAGCCCGTGGTGCTGCCCGCGCGCTACCCCAACCTGCTGGTGAACGGCACGGGCGGTATAGCGGTGGGTATGGCAACGAACATTCCCCCGCACAATCTGCGCGAGGTCATAAACGCCACGGTGGCGCTCATAGACGATCCGGAGATATCCACCGAGGAGCTCATAGACATAATGCCCGGGCCGGACTTCCCGACGGGCGGCATAATAATGGGCGTTTCGGGCATACACTCTGCGTACAAAACGGGTCGCGGCCGCATACGAGTGCGCGCCCGCGCCGAGATAGAGCCCATGGAGCAGGCCGATCGCGAGCGCATAGTGGTGACCGAGATACCCTATCAGGTAAACAAGGCCACGCTCATAGAAAAGATAGCCGAGCTGGTGCAGGACAAGCGCGTGGAGGGCATCTCCGACCTGCGCGACGAATCGGATAAATCCGGCATGCGCATAGTTATAGAGCTGAAGCGCGCCGCCAACGCCAACGTGATACTCAATCAGCTATACAAGCACACCCAGCTGCAGGACACCTTTGGCGTTATAATGCTGGCACTGGTAGACGGCGAGCCGCGCGTGCTCTCCCTCAAGCAGGTGCTGGAATATTACCTGGAGCACCAAAAAGAGGTAATAGTGCGCCGCACACGCTTCGAGCTTGAAAAGGCGCAGAAGCGCGCGCACATCCTCGAGGGTCTGCTAAAGGCGCTTGACAATATAGACGAGATAGTGAACCTCATAAGAAGCTCTTCTGATACCTCTGTGGCGCGCACGCAGCTTATGGAGCGCTTCGATTTTTCCGAGGTACAGGCACAGGCCATACTGGATATGCGCCTCGCCCGCCTCACCGGCCTAGAGCGAGACAAGCTGCAGGCCGAGTTTGACGAGCTAATGAAGAAGATAGAGTATTTCAAGGCGGTTCTTTCCACGCCCCAAATGGTGCTGGATATAATCAAAGAGGATCTCACGGAGATAAGCGAAAAATACGCGGATGAGCGCCGCACCGAGATCACCTACGACGAGGACGAGATAGACCTTGACGAGCTCATAGCCCGCGAGGATATGGTGGTGACGCTGACGCATTTCGGCTACATAAAGCGCATAGGCCTAGATACCTACCGCGCCCAGCGCAGGGGCGGCAGGGGCATAGCGGCAATGTCCACCCGCGAGGAGGATTTCGCCGAGCAGGTTTTTGTTACCAGTACGCACAACCAGCTCATGTTTTTCACAAACAAGGGCAAGGTATACATGAAAAAGTGCTACCAGATACCCGAATCTTCCCGCACCGCCAAGGGCACTGCCATAGTGAACATGCTGAACCTAGAGGCGGACGAAAAGGTTTCCGCGGTGTTCCCCATAACCGACCTTGAGAAGGAAACCAATCTGGTGATAATAACCAAGGGCGGTATAATCAAGAAAACGCCGTTCACAGAGTACCAGAACATTCGCCAAAACGGCCTGAAGGCGGTAAACCTGCGCGAGGATGACGAGCTCATAGCCGTGATGGAAACGGACGGCACGCAGAACATAATCGTGGGCACCCGCGAGGGCATGGCCATAATGTTCTGCGAGGAGGACGTGCGACCCATAGGCAGAACGGCCACGGGCGTGCGCGCCATAAAGCTTCGCCCGAGCGATTACGTGGTGGACGCCTGCATAGCCGATATGGACAAGCAGGTGCTGGCCATAACGCAAAACGGCTACGGCAAGCGTACCGACATAGACGAATACCGTCTGCAAACGCGCGGCGGTCTTGGCCTAAAGGCCATGAACATAACGGACAAAACCGGCCCGCTTTGCGGTCTCAAGGTGGTGGACGGCAGCGAGGAGATAATGCTCATAAACGACGCGGGCGTGGTGATCCGCATGAACGTGGATGAGATATCGCTCATAGGCCGCTCCACGCAGGGCGTGCGCCTAATGCGCGTGGATGAGGACACCAACGTGGTCTGCGTTGAGCTGATCGTGGAGACCGAAGCTGGGGAAGATGCGGAGGGCGAAAGCTCGGGCAACCCAACGGACGCGGCGGTGGCAACGGACGAGGCGGCAAGCGCGGACGAAGCGGACGGCAACGCAACGGACGAAAGCGAAAAGCCAAGCGACGAGAATAGCGAGAAGTTAAACGACGAAGAATAAAGCGAGCGACGAAGGTAGCGGGCAACAAAGCGACGACGATAGCGAGAAACGAAGGACAAAGCGGCCGAGCGACGAAGAATAAAAAGGCTTAGCGAGAGGGCATATCCGGCGGATGATATGCTCTCTTTTTGTGCGGGCACACTTTTCATACCGGCATTATAACACTCTTGAGCGAAACATTATTTTGCATATACGTAAGGCCAGCACAATATGCGCAAAAGCGTTTGATACCCGCGCTTTGCCTCGCCAAATGATGCTGACGAAATATTGTTGCGCGAACGTTGTTGCCCTAGCTTTGTAGTGTTTCTATGTGGTTTTGAATGTGTCGGGTGCGGCACTTTTGCGCCTGTGCCGCAATATTATTTGGTTTTAGAGCGTTATTTTTTATTTATAGTTATAGTTCTTTGTGCTATAATATGGTTAATATTGGTATATATTGGCGGGGTATTATGTATGAAAAATAATTTTACTGTTATTCGAAATTTTCTAACTGCGGTACTTATGCTTTTATTGTGTACGGGTATGGTCGCTTGCGGCGCTTCGCCCTCTCCTGCCGCTTCCGCTGCCCAAGATGTCACCGCTACGGCAGCTCCGCCGGCCACTCAGTCGCAGAGCGAGCCGCCTGCAATACAGCACACTGTCAGCGCAGCGCCTGCCCCCACGCCAACTCTCGCGCCCACGCCGCCGGAAGCGCAGCTTTCCACCGATCCACTGGGATTGATGAGGGCGGGAGTGCTGGAGATGACGAAAGAGGAGTTTGAACTATCCGACATATTTGCTACTACGAAATTTGAGCCGTCCACAGAAGTGGCGGAGGGATTTTGGAGTTACGGCAGCGGAAATGTGATTTCGTGGATAAATGATAATGACTCCGTCTCATTCACAGGAGAACCAAGCGGGAGAAAATGGATAAGCTATAGCTCAAACGGCGGCGATTCCATTTCAATGATAGACAGCATGGATGAATTAACGAAACAGTTGGCTGCGCAATACGGCGCCTGCGTGCGCGAAGAATTGGCATTCATTGATAAGGATGGTACCACAAAGGATATCGAAGGATTCGATGTGACCGAAGCAAAAAAAATATTAGACCAAGGCATACAAAGCATGGGGTGCAGTGTATCGTGGCAAGCCGATAAATACAGGATCAACCTGAATTTGATGCTATACACCGGCGCGCAAGATTCTTGCACCGTAACACTTGAGTACAGCAACATAACATAATTCCATGCGGGCTGTTTAGAGGACGTCAACCACAAAGCGGGCTGGTTTCTCGGCGCTGTTTTCAGCCGCCGCAAGTCGCCCGCTTTATATTTTTGTGCTCAAAAAAGCAAACAGTGCATCATCGCACTATTTCCTCTCATAGGGCGTACCCTCAAGCGGCAAGCTGGTGCGATGCACCCCATCCCTTCGCTCGTATGCCAAGGCGATCGCCGGAGCGGTGGGAATGGAACAGATCTCCCCCACGCCCTTCGCACCGTAAGCCGGCCCATCCCCGCTTCTGCCCAGCACAATGCACTCTATCTCGGGCACGTCGGTGGATTTGAACAAGCCCAGCGTGCCGTATTTGGCCTTGGGAACGCAGCCCTCCAGCGGATATTTTTCGGTGAGCGCGTACCCGAGCGACATGACTACGCCGCCCTCTATCTGACCTTCAAGGCTCACCGGATTTATTGCCGTACCCACGTCGTGCGCGGCTATTATCTTTGCCACGCGTCCGTCCTCGCCCAGTATCGCCACGTGGGTGGCGTAACCGTAGGCGATGTGGCTCACCGGATTGGGTTTATCAGAGCCCATCCTGTCCGTCACGCCCGAATATTCGCCGTAAAATTCCTCGCCCTCAAGCTGCTCCAAGGAATTTTCCTTTAGCGCGGCGGCCAGCTTTTCGGCGGCTATCCTGGTGGCTTCACCCGTGAAAAGCGTTTGGCGCGAGGCCGTGGTGTTGCCTGAATCGGGCGCGAGCGCGGTGTCCGGCGCGTCGTGCGTGAATTTGCAGGCTGCAAGCCCGGTGGTGCGCACGGCTATCTGCACCATCACGGTACCCAGCCCCTGCCCTATGCAGGCCGCGCTGGAGCGTATATGCGCCACAC
>CAYXFB010000125.1:0-4453 GCA_964464145.1 uncultured Christensenella sp. | reverse complement strand
AAAACGCCATTATTGCCGCCAGTGCTATTGCTAATATTTTTTTGTTTTTCATAATATCCCCTTACCTTTTGCGCGTATATAAACCAGATATGCTTTTTTATACCGATTCCATTTAAAAAGTGCTTACACTTTTTATAGCGCGAAGCGCGTTTGGAATTAGTATTACTTCATGTTCACTATAAATTATAATGTTATTTTTCGCGTCTGTAAATCGTCCGAATTTTCAAAAAACGGACGACGGGCAATAATCTAAAAAAGGCGAGTTTTCACTGCCACAGGCGGCACTCTCTCCGTTCTCCTCTCGGTTCAAATCCTGCTGCTTTTGAAACAAATAAGGCTCACATCTTTGATGTGAACCTGATTTGTTGGCTGGGGTAGCAGGATTCCGAGGCTTACGCCACTTTTCCCGCAGTATACTCATCAACAATTTTGGCGCGAACTTTATTACTCGTCATCGCTTTTACACCGCCGTTTTCTTTCCAGTATACGACCGTGTAAATCATTTGTCAAAACGCTCTAGATAAAGTTTTATTCTATACTCTTCAAAGATGAGATCATGTCTATACGCCTGAAATGGCGCTTCATCATAAGGTTTACAAGCAGCGCGAACGCGCCAGTCAGCCCGGCCGAATATACGTAGCTCTGCCAAAGTATGTCACGGCTGAACATGAGAAAGTTGGATTCCATCGTGGTAAGTATGAAGCGCTGCAGCAAAATACCCAGCAGCAGCCCGAATATTATGCCAATTATGGTCAATATATTGCTTTCGCGGTAAATGTATGAAGAAAGCTCGTTGTCGTAAAAACCTAGCACCTTTATGGTCGCCAGTTCCCTGTTTCTTTCCTCTATATTTATGCTTATCAAGCTGAACAGCACCACAAATATTAGCGCGGCGGCCGAAACCACCAGCACCAGCACCACTATATTGAGCGCGTCCAGCATACTTTGCATACTGTTCTGCGAATCCGATATGAACGAGATAGAGCTTACGTCCTTCATATCCATTATATCCGCCGAGAGAGTGCGCTCTGTTGCCGCGTCCACATCGTTCAGCTTATAGAAGCCCTGATTGGGCTGGAATTCTCTGTCGAAAGCGTTCTCATACAGCGTTTTGGACATATATACGTAATGGCTTATATAGTTTTCGTTTATGCCGCCCACCCGCACAGTGGCCTCCCTAGAATCCGAATCGCGCAGGGCTATGCTGTCGCCCACCTTCGCGCCCAGCAGGTTGGCCAGCTTTTCAGAAATAATAACCGAATCGTCCGCCAGAGCTATTTGCGCCCCCCCGCTTCTTTTTCGTAAATTTATGAATCCGTCCGGCGCGCTCTCCGTAACCACCAGCGAGGTAGCTTTCATTACACCCTCCGCCGTCGCGTCCACCGGCGTTTGATACGCCAATAGCGCCGCCGTGACATCGGGCAACGCGGCCACGCTATCCACCGTGCTCATATATTCCATATCGCTGCCGCTGCTGTAGCCCACCTGCATATCGTATACGAATATCTGATCGTACTGCTTTGGTATAACGGTGCTTATGGCGTCCTGTATGGAAAAACCGGTAAACATGAGCGCGGTGCAGCCCGCCACGCCCACCAGCGTCATTATAAAGCGTTTTTTGTAGCGGAAAATGTTTCGCACCGTGACCTTCTGCATGAAATTAAGCCGCTTCCACAGCGGTGTGAAGCGCTCTAGCAGTATGCGCTTGCCATCCTTGGGCGCCTCGGGACGCATAAGCTCGGACGGCTTTTCGTGCACCGAATTGAGGCACACCAGATACGCGGGCAGCGTGGCGCAGATCACCGCAATGCCCACCGATATGAAGGAAAGCTCCACCGGGAATACGCTCTGCATGGCGGGTAGGCTGTAGGTCATGCCGTAGGTGTCAAATATCAGGTTGGGAAGCAGATTGTAGCCCACCACCAGCCCCAGCAATCCGCCGAAGAATGAGGCCGAGAAGGCATACAGCAGATAGCGCAGCGCGATCGCGCCGTCGCCATAGCCTAGCGCTTTCACCGTTCCTATATAGCTCCTGTCCGTCTCCACCAGCCTTGTCATGGAGGTCATTGTCACAAATATCGCCAGCATGAAGAAAAACACGGGGATGACCGCACTTATAGCGTCCAGCCGGTGAGTATCCTGCTTGTACGAAACAAAGCCGGGGTTGGTTTCGTTGTTCAGCACAAACCATTCCGGGTCGCTAATGTCGGCAAGCTCCGCTTCGCCGTCCGCTATTTTCTGCTCACCCTCGGCAAGGTCGGCCAGCGCGTCCGCACGCTCGCTCTCATATTCGGCCAGACCGTCAGTATATTCCTGCTGCCCGTCCGCGTATTCCCGCTCGCCGTCGGCCAGTTTTCTCTCGCCGTCCGCTATTTCCGCCGCCGCGTCACTTAGCTCCTGCTGGCCTTCCGCGCGCCCCTTTTCAAGCTCTGCCCGTCCGCTTTCAAGCTTACGCTTTGCGGAATCAAGCTCGGCCTTGGCCGAATCCAGCTCCGCTTTTCCGGCCGCGAGCTGCGCGCGCCCCTCCTCTATCTGGGCGTAGCCCTTGTCTATCTCCTGCTTTGCGGCGGCAAGCTGCGCCTCGTTTTGCGCCAGCGTTTCACCGAAGGCCGCAACGGCAGCGTTCGCCGCAGCAGATATTTGAGGATCCTCCGGGTTTTGTGAGTAGGCCGAAAGCAACGCGGATAGCTCGGGCTGGTCGGCCGCTATCTGCTCCGCTATTGCGGCGATAGCGCCCAGCGCCTGCGGATCGTTGCCGGCCGAAAGCAGCGCGGTGAGCGTCTGCTGCAGCTCCTTGCCCTGATCCAGCGCCGTCATGCCCTCGTCATATTGTGCTTTGGCGGCCGCAAGCTGCTCCTCCGCCTGCGCAAACTCGGCCTCGGCGGAAGCGCTCTGCGCCTCGTATTCCGCCAGACCGCTTTTATACTTGGTCAAACCGTCGTCGTATTTTCTCTGTCCATCGGCAAGCTCGGCCTCGGCGTCCGCCATCTTTTGCTCAAACTCGGCCTTGCCGTCCTCATATTCCCTCTTGCCGTCCGCAAGCTCTATTTTAGCATCCTCAAGCTCTTTGCCGGCATCGGTAAGCTTTACTTTAGCGTCCTCAAGCTCCACCTTTGCGTCTTCAAGCTTTTTATAGCCGTCCGCCACTTCAATTTTGGCGTCCTCAAGCTCCTTTTCCGCGTCGCCTTTGATTTCGTCGTAACGCAAAACGCTGCGCTCCTTGCCCAGCGCCTTAAGCCTTTCCTCAAGCGGCTTCAGCCCGTCTATATACTCTTCGTCGAAACGCGCCGCCGTATCGCCCGTTTTGGCCGTAAGATATATCTCCGTATAGGCCTCCACGGAAAAATCCTGCGCGGGTACGTAAAAATATCCCTCCGTCTTGCCGCCGCCCACCGTGCTTGCGCCGCGGTCATCCGAAATATAGAGCGGGCTGCGCGCCGTGCCCGATATAACATATTCACCCGATTTTACGGTATCCTCCAGCGGATCGCTGGTTCCCGAGGCAAAGTTTATGCTATCGCCTATCGAAAGGCCATGTTCGGCAATGAAAGCGGGGTCTACCAGCGTTTCGCCCGCGTTTGGCATGGCACCCTCCAGCAGCTGCGGCTTGTTTATGCTGTCGCTTAAGGAAAGCAGCTTCACGGCTATAGCGTCCGTGCCCACCTGCGCCAGCACGTCCGCCGAATATCCGGGCGCGACATCCAAAACGCCATCCACCGCCGAAACCGCCGCCACGTCCGCTTCGTTGAATCCCACCGTGGAAAGCAGCTGTATGTCCATAAAATTCGCTTCGTCCATGAAGCGCTCGCCCGTGTCACGCATGGCCGGGCCGGTCGCTCTGAGGCCGGCAAAAAAAGCCACACCCAAAACCGTTATTATAAGAATGGCAAAAAAACGGTTTAAGGTGGCCTTCACCTGTCGCATATTTTCAATAAAAAAAGTATGCTTCATCAGCCTACCTCGCGCTGTATAATAATTTACATAAACAATTATATCACAATATATTGAAAACATTTGAAAATAAATTTTGAAATTGAAAAAGCACCCGCAAGGTTTATTATACCAATTCCATTTAAAAAGTGCTTGTACTTTTTATAGCGCGAAGCGCGTTTGGAATGGCATGAGACGCGTTCTGTGCTGCTCTTGCGCAGAACATGCCATGCCGTAGGCGCGGCGTAACAAAAAGTTCCCCCTTCCGTTAAGGGAAGAAGGAAACTTTTTGCTAAACCTTTATATTTTTTGCTCTATCCCTTCAGCGTTTGCGCCTTTACGTCCGCGCTCTCTCCGCGCAGCGAAACTCCGCCCACCCTCACTATGGGCACCACCTTAAAATAGTTCTTGCTATTTGGCGCTAGGCCGGAAAATGTATATTCCGTTTGCCCTTTCACCGTGGCCACGCGCACAAACTTATCCCCCACCTTGCGGAAAAGGCGATAATAGTTCGCGCCCGCTG
>CAYXFB010000124.1:0-4503 GCA_964464145.1 uncultured Christensenella sp. | reverse complement strand
CTACCCCCTAACCCCCACATCCGGCTAACGTACGCATAGCAGCGGAGGGACGCGGGGGCATTTCTCCGGACCTTAGCGCAGCGCGCACCCCCACTATCCCCAGAGCTTACTGCAAAAGATGACCGCGCGCGGAGCGTGAGCGGCGCTCTATCCCCAAATCATCTCAAAAAGCGACGCGCGTCCGGAAAATGCCCCCGTGTTCCGGAGCGTACAAACTCAAACAACAAACACGCTCAAACCCCGAACACCAAGAACACAAACCAAACCCATTACGCACCCCGCCAAAACGACCACCCCACCCACAACAAAAAAACAAACCTCAAACCAAAGCCAACATCAAACCCAAAACGAACCTCCCAAGCACTCGCCGGATATGCTTCTCATTTTTTCCCCGCGCAACGCGCGGGAAAAAAGCCCCCGAGGCGAGCGGAAGCATAAACAAAAAACCGCCGTACCAAAACAGCGGTTTTCAATAAAAAAATCGAAGATTTAAAATTTGTTCCTGTCCCCAAACTTAGTACCCGGTTTACCAACCCTGCCAACCTGCGGCGGAGCCTCCTTATGCGCCGCCTCTGCCCTCGGCACCTCTTTGTGCTGCGGCACATCCTTGCGCTGCTGCTGAGACCGCGGCGGCGGATCCATAGTCTCCACCCTGGCAGGCGGCTTCCTGTTCGTATAAACAGATTTATCCGGGTATTCAGGCGGAGCGCCGTTCATTCTGGAGCGTTGCTGCTGGCTCGCCGCGTATCTATCCGTGCGCGGTCTGCCGTTTGCGCCTGCCGTTCTCATGCGCTCCTCAAATTCGCGATTTTGCGTATTCGCCTTTTTGCGCGCGCGCACGATGTATATGCCCAGCGCCGCGCCAACCACCACTATAGCCGCTATTATTATGCCGCCCATCACTGCCGGGGAAAGCCCGCCCTCTGGGGTAACCACGGTTATTGTAGCCGCGTTGGTCTTGGACTCTATAAACGTTCCGTCGGGCAGCTCCGCCGTGGTCACAAACATATAATCGCCCGTTTCCTCCACGGTGAATGTTTTCTCGAAAGCCTGCGTCGCTCCCGCCGCCAGCGTCTGCGTATTGCCTATAGTACCCACCAGATCGTTTATAACAACAACGTTTTTGAGTTCTTTATCAGTAAGGTTTTCAACCGAAGCCTTTACAGTGACCGGCCCCGGCCCATCCTTTAGCGTGAGCGTGGATATCTCCACGTATGTGCGAACCACGCGGCTTGGGTCTATAACGTCCGTGGGGTCTGCCGTGGGCTGGCCGCCCGCCGCCGTTATGGCCACGGCGTTGGAGCGCTGCGGAATGGCCACACCGCCCGCGCCCACCGCCGAAACGGTGAACTGGTAGTTGCCCGTAACATTTATGGGAATATCGGTGGTTCCCGTTGCGCTCTGTCCCGGCTGGAGCGAGGTCGCCGACAGCGGAACATTGTTTCCGTCAAAATCCTTAGCCGTCAGTCCGTCCAAATTGGACGTGCCCGTATTTGTCACCTTTACGGTAAATTTAACTATGTCGCCCGGCTTTGCGTCCGTCTTGTCCGTATTTAGCGTCACGCTCATAGTCACCGTTTTGGGCGCTTCCTTCACCGTTATGTTTATGGGGTCCAGCTTGTATGTGAAGGTCTGCCCGTTCGTGTCGTATTTGTAGGTGGGCGTTACGGTCATGTTTTCGTTCACGGCCACCGTGTAGGTCTTGTTGTTTGTAGCGCCCGGCTCCAGCGTGAATTCCTCGCCTATCTGCGCGCCGCCGTCTATCATGGGCGCGGTGAGCTTGCAGTTCTCAAGCAGCGTGTTGCCGTCATTTTTGAAGGAGAATGAAAACTTTACGTTGCCGCCCTTTTCCACCTCGTTCACATCCGCCGTGGCGCTGCCCGATACCTTTATGGAAATATCCTGCTTTTGTATCATGAAGGACTGCGTATTGCCAGATTTTTGCGTGCCATCCTGCGAAGTCCACATAACGGTGAAGGCCAGATCCTTGTCCAGCATATCGGCGGATATATTCCAGTCGCCATTGTCGTGCGTTTTGGTATCGCCCGAGCCTATATCCCCAAGGCTTATTACCGTATCGGTGGGCGAGGGGTATTTGAGCTGCACGTTAGAAACCGGATCGCCGTTGTTTTTTATCGTAACGGTGACGCTGGCCGTGCCCTCTCCCGAAAGCGTGGCCGGGCTCACCCTCACGCTGGTATTTATCGCGTCGTCCGCGTATGCCACGCTGCTCATGGAGAGCACGGCAACAAGCGCCAGCATCAGCACAACTATAAATGATATGGTTTTCTTCACTTTATTCATCCTCTTTCTATAGTATGTGGCGCAGTGCGCCCTGCGCGAATATCCGCATCTACTGAACTACAGCTTTGTTATCCAGCCGAAGCTGTCCTGCTCGCGGCCGTATTGTATGCCCGTCAGTGTGTCGTAAAACTTTTGCGAAAGCTCGCCCGTCTTGCCGCCCGCTATATGCACGGTCTCGCCGCCGTACACCAACTCGCCCACCGGGCTTATTACTGCCGCCGTTCCCGTGCCGAAGGCTTCCGTCATAGCGCCGGATTTCGCCGCTTCTATCACCTCGTCCACGGATATCCTGCGTTCTTCCACGGCCACGCCGTTTTTCTTGGCTATTTGTATCACGCTGTCCCTCGTTATGCCGGGAAGTATGGTGCCGTCCAGCGGGGGCGTCACTATTTTGCCGTCTATAACGAACATTATGTTCATTGAGCCAACTTCCTCTATATACTTACGCTGCTCCGCGTCCAGCCACAGCACCTGATCGCAGCCCTTTTCGTGCGCTTCCTCGCCCGCTATGAGGCTGGCCGCGTAGTTTCCGCCCGTCTTGGCGAAGCCCATGCCGCCCTTGCCCGCGCGGGAATATTCCTTTTCCACAAGTATGCGCGTGGGCGCAAAGCCGTTGGCATAGTACGCTCCCACCGGCCCGAACATTATATAGAAAAGATAGCTGTGCGCCGCGCGAACGCCAAGGAAAGGGTCTGCGCCTATGTAATTCGGCCTTATGTAAAGCGAAGTACCGTCCATGGAGGGCACCCATTCCTGCTCTATCTCAAGCAGCTCCAAGAGAGCCTCGTTCACGAACGCCTCGTCCACCTCGGGCATGGCAAGGCGGGCAGCAGATCTGTTTATGCGCGCTATGTTGTCCTTCTGGCGAAACAGATTTATATCTCCCGAAGCCGTGCGGTAGGCCTTCATTCCGTCGAAAACCTCCTGCCCATAATGGAAAACGGTGGCGGCGGGCGATATGCTGAAATTCTCGTATGGCGATATTTCGGCATCGTGCCAGCCCTTGCCCTCTGTGTAGCGCATTATGAACAAGTGGTCTGTAAATATCTGCCCAAAACCCAGCTTGCTTTCGTCCTGAGGCTTCTGCTTTAAATTCTCTGATAACCTGTACTTCAGTTCCATCTTTTCACTTTCCCCCTGATATTTATGAATTTATACTATTATCTCCCCGCCTGCTCGTATGGCCGGGTGATGTAGGTTTCTCCCTTTATGCTGAATATATCCGCTCCCATAAAGGCCTGCGTTATCTTCTTTTGAAAGATCTCCCGTTGCGTTCGCTCCAGCGTGATATTGGCTATCACCAGCTCGGAAAACTCGCTTTCTATTCCCGCGCCGAACTCCTCCGCTATTTTTTGCAGCTTACCGTAATCACCATAGGGCACGTTGAAGCCGTATATATCTGCCGGTATGTTTTCTGTAAATTCTGCCAGCTTTACGGCCTCCGCAACGCCGCCGCCGTAGGCTCGCGCCAAGCCGCCGGCGCCAAGCAGCACGCCGCCAAAGTAGCGTGTCACCACCGCCAATATATCCGTAACGCCGCTCTTTTTCAGCACGTCCAGCATGGGTACGCCCGCCGTACCCTGCGG
Source organism: uncultured Christensenella sp. (assembly GCA_964464145.1). Taxonomy (GTDB): domain Bacteria; phylum Bacillota; class Clostridia; order Christensenellales; family Christensenellaceae; genus UBA5399. Next base: position 613 of record CAYXFB010000124.1, on the reverse strand, counting down.
TTCGCCGTCGTCATTCGCCCGCTCAAAGGCTCTGTCCGCGCCTATTATCATGGCGCTGCAATTGTGCGTGGCGTTGTAGTGCAGCTTTTTCACGCGCGTAAGCTCCTCCTGCGCCCGCTCCAAGGATGGGACAGGCACCAGCTCTGTTATGAAGCGCGATTTTTTTACCACCACTTCATTTATTATACCGCTTTTGAGGCTCACGTGCGCTATCAGCTTTTTTTCGTTCAAGCCTTCACCACCTTGTGGAATACCTTCTTGCCCTTCTTTATCATGGCTCCCTCCGCCATATCGGCATCGGTAAGCTCGTAGCTCTCGTCCGTTATCTTCTCTCCGTTCACGGAAACGCCGCCGCCCGCGATGAGCCGCCGCCCCTCGCCTTTGGATTTCGTTAGCCCGGTGAATATCATCATATCTATGAGCTTGATGTTCTCCTCAAGCTGCGCCGCCGTTACCTCTGTGGTGGGTATGCTGCCGCCCTCGCCGCCTCCGCCAAACAATGCTTCTGCCGCCTCGGCCGCCTTCTTGGCCTCCTCTTCGCCGTGCACCTGCTTTGTGACCTCAAAGGCCAGCACCTTTTTGGCCTCGTTTATGCCGCTGTCCGTAAGCGACC
>CAYXFB010000123.1:0-4580 GCA_964464145.1 uncultured Christensenella sp. | reverse complement strand
AAAGCGAGGCGTCATCAAATTAAAAGTATTGCTTTTAATTTGATATCAGTATTAGCATAAGCGGAGGAAAGCTCCCTCCGCTTATGTAACGTTCGTTATATTTGCTTGCGCTTATTTCTTTAGCACGCGCCGCACGGCCGCCTCAAGCTCCGCTTCAAGGCTGCCCGCGCCCGGTGCCTCGTAAAGCGGCACAGCGCCGGATATGGGATTGTCTCCCGGCAGTACGTCGCGGTCGTTTGAGGTGCGTATCGCGCAGGAGGGTATGCCGCCTCCCGTTATGCCTTCGCGCGCGCGGCGCTCCACCAGCGGTGCTACCTGCTCGCAGCTCAGCATGTTGTATTTTCCTATTATGTTGCGCGTGTTCATCGTTATGAGAGCGTAATATTCCGTTGATTCCAGGCGGTAGAAGGCTTGGAAGAGGCTGTCTCCCCAGGTGAGCGCGCCGTGGTTTGCCAGCAGCACAGCGTTGTATTCGTTGCAGAAGGGCGCTATGGAATCCGGCACCTCGTCCGTGCCCGGTGTGGCGTATTTCGCTATGGGAACGCTGCCCAGCGCCAATATTCCCTCGGTTATTATGGGCAGGTCAAGGCCTATGCCCGCAATGGCAAAGGAGGTGGCAACCGGAGGGTGCGCGTGTGTAACCGCCATAACGTTGGGATTTTCATTGTATACGCGAATGTGCATCTTCACTTCAGAGGAGGGTTTATACGGGCCGTCATCCAGCACGGTGCCGTCCATCTTCATGCGCACTATCATATCCTGCGTCATAAAACCCTTGGATACGCCTGTGGGCGTTGTCAAAATGGTATCGGGCGCTATGCGGCAGCTTATGTTGCCATCGTTTGCGGCCACAAATCCCTTATCATACATACGTTTGCCTATATCTAAAATCTGCTCTTTCGCTTCAAAAACCGACGGATAGTTTACCATAAAAATCTCCCATGTCTAAAAAAATTAAAATATACATTAAATAATACATTCATTTATAGCGAGTGTCAATGTGAAGGGGTGCCGAAAAATGCTTGAAACCCGCGAAAAACGGCAGGCAGGTATTTGTGCAGGGCAAACAATGCGGTTTGTGAAATAAATTGCAGTTTTTTGGCTAAAACGGTTGACCAAAACCGCAGAAACAGGATATCATATTATAATATGGTAACAACAAATGTTATTGGGGGAATGCAAAAATGATAATGCGTGGGAATTTTTATTCCAAAATGCTGGGCAGGGATACGGATGTAGCCGTTGCGCTGCCCAATACATTCAGAAGCGGCAAGCCATATCGCGTGGCTTACCTGCTGCACGGCCTGATGTCCGACGCGTGGGATTGGCTGGATAACACAATGCTCAATGTTTTTGTGAACGAGACCGGCACTGCGGTCATAATGCCGGAGGGCGGGCGCAGTTTTTATACGGATATGCGCTATGGCGCGAAATATTTCAGCTATATAACGCGCGAGTTGCCTGTGATGGCCAAAAGCGTGTTCAATATATCGGCAAATAGAGAGCAAACGGCGGTGCTGGGCGGCTCTATGGGCGGCTACGGCGCGCTGAAATGCGCTCTTGCCTGCCCGGAGCAATACGGTTTTTGCGGCGCGATGTCCTCGGGCGGGCTGTACTTCGGAGAATATTTTGAGCAGCTCAAAAGGCACGAGGTGAAACGCGACGCGCTGTTTCCTGATTTTGAGGCCATATTCGGGGAATATCTGGTCTGCGGCGAGGTGGACGACCTGCCCGCTCTGGCCGAGAAAATGGCGAGCGGCGCGCAAAAGCCTTACATATACGGCGTTTGCGGCAAGCAGGACGGTTTTTTGGAGATGAACGGCAGGTTTTTTGGCGAGCTTGCCTCGCTTGGCTATGATGTGCAGTATGAGCAGATAGAGGGCGCGCACGACTGGTATTATTTCAACGACGCGCTGAAGCGTACGCTGGAGCGCTGGGAAGAGTTTTGCAAATAGTAAGGCTATAGATACGGTGCCGCGCGGTTGAAAAAAGCCGCCCGCGGTGGTAGTATTCATATATAAATGAAATAAACACCCCAAGGAGGAGATCATGTCACGTTTTGATACTTATTTTCTTATGAAGACGGAGGACGTAACAGAATACGTCAAGGAAAAGCTGGATATCTTTGCGCCCGACGCAAAGCTTTCTGCCAAGGAGATAGGCGACGGCAACCTGAATTACGTTTTTCGCGTATGGGAGGAAGCCACTGGTAAATCGGTTATTGTAAAGCAGGCGGGCGAGGAGCTGCGCATATCCAAGGATTTCGATATTTCCACGGATAGAAACCGCATAGAGGTGGAGATGCTGCAGCTGGAGGCCAAGCTGGCTCCCGGCCTGGTGGCCTCTGTTTACCTATACGATCCCACTATGAAGAGCTTTTCGATGGAGGATCTTTCAGACTATCAGGTTATGCGCACGGCGCTCATGGAGCACAAGATATTCCCGCAGTTTGCCGAGGATATAACAACCTTCATGGTGAACACGCTTTTCCTCACCACGGACAGAGTGATGGATTCCAAGGCCAAGAAGGAGGCGGTGGGCAACTTCATAAACCCGCAGCTTTGCGCAGATATATCCGAAGCGCTGGTATACACGGAGCCCTATAATAACGACATGAACCGCAACAAGGTCTTCCCGCCCAACGCGGATTTCGTTAAAAAAGAGCTATACGATGATAAAGAGCTGCACCTCGAGGTGGCCAAGCTCAAATATGATTTCATGAACAACGCGCAGTCGCTCATACACGGCGATCTGCACACGGGTTCAATATTCATAAAGCAGGGCGCGACGCGCATAATGGATCCGGAATTCGCCTTCTACGGGCCGATGGGCTACGATATAGGAAACGTTGTTGCGAATATGATGTTCGCTTGGGCGAACGGCGACGCCACTATGGAGGCGGGCGCGGAGCGTGACGCGTACCTCGGCTGGATAGAGGATGTGATCGTTCAGACGATAGACCTCTTTATAGCGAAATACAACAAAACCTTCGACGAAAAGGTGATAGAGCCCATGGCAAAGACGCCGGGCTATAAGGAATATTTCCTGTCCACCATACTTGCCGATACGGCGGGCGTGGCCGGTGTGGAAATAAACCGCCGCACGGTAGGGCTTGCGCAGGTAATAGACCTCACGCGCATAGCGGATGAGCAAAAGCGCGCGCGCGCGGAGAGAATAGTGATACTCGCGGCAAAGAAGTTCATAAAGGAGCGCGATTCCTTTAAAACGGGCGCAGACTTCCTTGCTTGCATGAAGGACGCCGTCAAGTCCGTATAAGGCGTTCATATAAATTTTCACAAAACGAAAGGATGTACAAATGGAAGAAAAGAACATAATGAACATAGAGACGGTCGCTCTCAATGACGCGGAAAGCGAAATGATAATAATAGACCAGACGCAGCTGCCCTACAACATCGAAATGCTGCACCTAAAGACGCAAAAGAGCATATGGGAAGCCATATATCTGCTGCAGGTGCGCGGCGCGCCGGCCATAGGCGTTGCGGCGGGCTTCGGTATATACCTTGCGGCCAAGGAGATACAGGCGGACAGCTATGACAGCTTTTATGAGCAGTTCAAAAAGGCGAAGGACTATCTCGATTCCTCCCGCCCGACTGCCGTAAATCTTTCCTGGGCGCTGAACCGCATGGAAGCCGTTGTACTGGAAAACAAGGAAAAATCCATTGCCGATATAAAAGCGCTGCTGCTCAAAAAAGCGAATGAGATTCGCGACGAGGACGTTTGGGTGTGCAAAACGATGGGCGAATACGGCCTTTCGCTGCTGAAGCCGAACATGGGGCTTTTGACGCACTGCAACGCGGGCAAGCTGGCCACAATACAGTATGGCACGGCTACCGCGCCCATGTACCTCGGACAGGAGAAGGGTTACAACTTTAAGGTGTTCTGCGACGAAACACGCCCGCTGCTGCAGGGCGCGCGCCTTACCGCCTTCGAGCTGCATAGCTCCGGCCTTGACACCACGCTCATATGCGACAACATGGCTCCCTCCGTTATGAAGGAGGGCTGGGTGGACGCTGTGTTCGTGGGCTGTGACCGCGTGGCGGCCAACGGCGATACGGCCAACAAGGTGGGCACAAGCTACGTTGCGCTGGCAGCGAAATACTACAACGTGCCCTTCTACGTGATGGCGCCCACCTCCACGATAGACATGAGCACCCTCACGGGCAACGATATACACATAGAGCAGCGCCCGGCCGAGGAAGTGACCGAAATGTGGTACTCTAAGCGCATGGCTCCCGAGGGCGTTAAGGTGTTCAACCCCGCCTTCGACGTTACGGATGCGCAGAACATAACGGCTATAATAACCGAATACGGCATTGCCAGAGCTCCGTTTGAGGAATCTCTCAAGGAGATATTCAAGCGCAAGGCGGAGGCCGAAGCCGCAAAGAAATAACGAACGTTACATAAAAAGGCTCTACCCCAACATTTGACATAGAGTCAATTGAATTCCCTAAAGGGTAAAAATATCGCAAAACGCAAAAGAACCGCTTTGTTAAGCGGTTCTTCGTGGCGGAGAAGGAGGGATTTGAACCCTCGCGCCGGTTACCCCAGCCTACTCCCTT
>CAYXFB010000122.1:0-4681 GCA_964464145.1 uncultured Christensenella sp. | reverse complement strand
ACCCGGGCTTGCAGATAACAACAGAGGAACTGGACAAGAAGCTGGAGGATTCGGCGAGAGAGGAAGGTTTTAGAGAGCCGGAAGTGCCGCAAGAACCGCAGCTTCCGCCGGGTACCATAGACCTGGGCTGAAAACAGCATAAGAGCACACAAAAAGACGGTTTTCAATCAACGAAAGCCGTCTTTTTTCTGTTCAGAATATTATGGAGGTTTTATGAAAAACAAGAAAATATTTAGAATCGCCGCCTTGATTTTGGCGGTGATAATAATGGTGGGCGCGCTGCCCATGGTCGGGATCGCCGCAGCAGACGAGGGCTGGGTAATATATGTGGAAAATCCCGCCGATGAAAACAGGCACGAGCGCATACAGTATTTGGGCGAGCCAAATAATCCACAAACCCCGTACTATTATTCCACCACCAACAATTTCAGCGGCACGGTGCTGCCCTTTTACGTTATGCAGGGCGATCCGGGCGATCTGAACGTACAGCGCACCCGCCGCTCAAATTGGGATGAGATGCAGGCTTCGGCTTGGCCGATGGTGGTGGGCGGCAGCATAACGTATAACTACGGCAAAAACGCGTGGAGCGCCAACCCCACGCACAGCACGGAAATATCGCTCAAGGACGCGCAGGAAGCCTATCGCATAACGATGAACTACGGCTACCCGTTTTCGGATATTGGGCTGAAAGCACCGTACAACCTCACGCCCACGCAGGCGCAGAATGCCACCAACGTGGCGGTGCAGCGGCTCATGGGTTTGTTCACCACGGGCAAAGAGTATACGAATTTCCTCAAAATCTGCAACGCGGATGTTGACGCGGCTAAACGTGTCGGTAATTATGAGTGGTTCATAGAGCAAAAAGCGCGTGAGTTTCTGCACACCAAGGACATTGAAACACGGCTGAAACTGAATCCCACGGTGGCGGCAATGGAAGAAAACGGCGGTATGTTTGAAAAAACTATAAGGGTGTATCTGCCCAAAACAGGCCTGCCGGAAAGCGGGTTTCTGAACGTGTTCACGCTGCACAATGTCAGCTTCCCCGCAGGCAGCGAAATATGGAACGGCAGCACCAAGCTGCAATGGGAACAGCAATACACGCTGGATGCGAACACTAAATCAAGAGATATCACCTTCAAAGTGCCTGTGAGCGCGGAAAATTCGGGTCAGTCGTTCGTGTACGATGTTTCCACCAAATCGCTTTTTACCGACGCTTCGATTGGCGTGTTTTACAGCTATGAGGGAACGCGGTCGTTTGGTTTGGTGGCGGATAAGCAGGAATTTCCCGATCCCAACACTGCTAACTACAAGCAGTCACCCAAGACACGCGGCAGGCTGAAAACGGGCGATATGGGATATATATCCGTGCACAAAACAGGCGAGGGCAAGGACGCGGGAGGGCTTGACGGCGCGATTATCGGGCTTTACGAGCAGGACGGCAAAACGCTCATAGAAAAGCAAACCAGCAACGGCGGCGGCTATGTGAATTTCGGGTCGCTAGCGGCGGGTGTGTACAAAGTCAGGGAATTGGCTGTGCCTAACGCGGGTGATGAGCCGGAGTATGACCTCAACAAAACGCTCTATTCAGTTACGGTGACAGGCGGCGAAACCGCTACGCTGAAAATATCCAACAGCAAGAACAAGATAATAATAGAAGCGGTAACAAAGGGCGAGGATGCCGATGTCAACGGGCTTGCGGGCTGTAAGGTGGGGCTTTATGAGCAGGACGGCACTACGTTGTTAGAGGAAAAACAGGTGGACGGCAGCGGCAGAGCCGAGTTCGCGCCCGTGCTGCTGGGGGATTATGTAGTTAAGGAGACCTTTGTTCCCGCACCCTATGTGCTGGGTAAGAACGGTACACATGAAGACACTGTGCGCAAAGTCAGCGGTGTGTACGGCACTCCGCGATATTCGGTCAGCATCGAAAACATAAAGGCAAAGGGCACGGTCACAATCGACCGTCAGGACAGGGAAACAGGTACAACGCCGCAGGGTGATGCTACGCTAAACGGTGCAAGGTACGAGCTGTACAGAGCGAACATAAAAGCCGCCAACCTCACGACTTTGCCCGACAGCCGCACGGTCAAAAGCGCGGTGCTGCCGCTGGGCGCATATGATGTAGTGGAAACAGGCACGCCCACAGGTTACCTGCCGCCAGATTCGAATAACCCCGCCGTTAAGGTAAATATTCCCTACAAGGATATGTACACGCCCATTGTGGACAGCTACGGCACGGTGAAAAGCTACGTCATTAAGGGGAAAATAAGCATTGGCAAGTTTGCCAGCCATGATTTATCGGGCGAGCTGCCCGAGGGAGTAAAGCAGCCGCTTGAAAACGTTGTGTTCACCGCCACGCTGAAATCGAGTGGTTTGGTGTACGACACCATAATAACAAACGCGGATGGGAAATCCATAACAAAGCTGCTGCCCTACGGCAACTATACCATGACCGAAACATCGGGTGTGGACGGTTTCGACAAGGTGCCGCCGTTTGATTGTTTTATCTCAGTGAACAATCACGAGTATTGGCATTATGTGCAGGACGATATTGTGGAACGGTATCTGCGCGTGGAGAAAACGGACGCCGAGACAGGCCGCATCATTCCGCTTGCCGGAACGACTTTTCAGGTGTTGGACGCTAACAAAAATGTGTTGTCATTTGAGGTGATATACCCGCAGCCCGCCACTATGACGGAGATACAAACGGACACATCGGGAACGGTGCACCTGCCCAACAAGCTGGTGTTCGGGCAATATTATCTGCGTGAAACGAAGGCGCCAACCGGATATTTACTCAATACAGAAGATATGCCGTTTGAGGTGCTATCCGATGGCAGCCAGCCGGAGATAGTGAGCGTCAGCATCCCGGACAAACCCGCTATGGGCACGGTTTCGATAAGCAAGACGGTGGATGAATTTGCGGGGATAGAGAATCTTGCGCCCGTATACAAAACGGTGGCGCTGGAGAACGCCGTGTTCGAGGTGGTCGCGGCGGACAACATTGTAACGCCGGACGGTACGGTTAGAGCGCTGGCGGGTGAGGTGGTGGACACCATCACAACTGACGGCGCGGGGAAAGCCTTGTCCAAGCCGCTGTATCTGGGCGCATATTATCTGCGTGAAATATCCGTGCCGGACGGAGTGATACTGGATAGGACAGAGCAGCATTTTGAGCTTTTGTACAAGGATCAAAACACACCCATCGTAAATGTGGAAATGCCTATAGAAAACACGCTGCGCAAGCTCAACATATATTTCACCAAGACGGCGGAAACAATGCTGCCCGATGAGGTGGGATATACCTACAACGAGGCTGCGGGCTTTGAATTCGGTCTGTACGCTGCTCAAAAAGTGTTGGGCAAAAACGGCGAAACGCTGCTCGACCAGGATCAGCAAATGGCAAAGTCGGTTTCGGATGAGCAGGGCACGGTAAGGTTTGAGAATATGCCTAACGTGCCATGTTATGTGAAAGAGATTCACAATAACGAGAATTATATGCCCAGCGATACTAAATATCCTGTGGAGATTTCAGTTACACAACCCGAAAGCTTGGAGTATATCGGCATGATAAACCACGGCATTGCTGTGAAAAATCATCTGGTGAAGCGCCAGCTAGAAATCTACAATTACGAAAAAGACCACGAGGATATTCCCATAGCGGGCGGCGAATTTGATGTTATCAATGCGGCTACGAATAAAACTGTTCATAGCGGCGTTACCGATGTAAGCGGGTATATCACATTGCCCGATATTGCCACGGGTGGATATATAGTGAAGCAGACCAAGGCGCATGAGGGATATATTATCAACGAAGAAGAATTCAGTATAACGGTGTCGGGCGAAGCGGGTGTGTTCAAGGTCAAGGTTCCCAACGAAAAGCGCTATACCGATATTCAGATCACAAAGACGGCGGATAATGATAAGGCTTACTTCGGCGATGTAGTCACATGGACGATCACTGTAGAAAACAAGGGCACCATGAACGCTTTTGACGTGGTTATACGAGACGAGCGTTTAAAGGGAATCAAGCCATTTGACGAAAACGGATATTATTACATTGGTGAGTTGGCGGCAGGCGGTAATGTTAAGCTGGAATCGGCAGAGCAGGTGGTTGCTGATGCAGGCACAAAGATAAAGAATGTGGCGGTGGTAAGTGCAAAACTGCCGGACGGCACACCGCTGCCCGATAAGGAAGCCGAAGCTGAGTACGAGGTAATAGCTACGCCCATGCCCAAAATATCCGTCACCAAAACAGTGAACAAAGAACTTGCACAGCCGGGCGACACCGTCACATGGACCATCGTAATTGAGAATACAGGCGAGGGCGCGGCCAAAGATATGGTGGTAAAAGACGAGCGGCTAAAGGGATTCGCACCGTTTGATAAGGATGGTGTGTACACTCTTAAGGAACTGAAAGCGGGTGCGAAGGAGCAGATACAGGTGTCCGAAAAAGTAGTTGCGGAAGCAGGTGCGAGAGTTAAAAATATTGTGATAGTGTCGGCAAAGACTCCCGATGATAAGCCACTGCCCGATGAAAAGGCCGAGGATGAGTATGAGGTGATAACGCAGGAGCAGCCCAAAATCGTGGTTACAAAAACTGTAGATAAGTCGCAGGCGATAAGCGGCGATACCGTTACGTGGACGATTACCGTAGAGAACAAAGGCTCCGGCGCCGCCAAAG
>CAYXFB010000121.1:0-4817 GCA_964464145.1 uncultured Christensenella sp. | reverse complement strand
GGAATCTCTCCATATATTTGCCCGTTTATTCGGGCGACGCTCTTTATTATATTAGATATTAAGTGTTTTGTAAAGTGTTTTTTAAAAAATCGAGCGCCTTTATTACATAAATATTTTTTGCGAAAAAATGCTTATATAAAAGGGTGGGGGATATGCGGAACACTTAGGTTGATACGGGAAATAAAAAGGCGGAGACGCTGCTTTCAGCGCCTCCGCCGTATTTTTCATAGTGTATCAATACTTGTCTCCAGATGCCTCTGAGAAGCTGTCCGCATTGGTAGCGGGGAGCGCAGGAATGCCGAGTGAGCCGCCGGAGGCGTTTTCTATGAGGACAAACCTGCTGACCAAAGTCTTCAGTATCTGAGACTGGCTGGAGAGCTCTTGGCTGGCTGCCGCGCTTTCCTGCGCCGTTGCGGAATTGGTCTGCACAACGCTGGATATCTGCTCTACGCCCAGCGTTACCTGAGCGGCGGCGTTTGCCTGCTCGTCCGACGCAACTGCGATTTCGTCCACCAGCGCGGTCACCCTTTGCGTACCCTCCACAACGGACATCATGGAAGTAGCGGTATCGTCCGCTATTTGGGTGCCCTTAGTTACGGCGAAGATAGATTCTTCTATGAGCTTGGTGGTGTTCTTGGCGGCCTCTGCCGACTTGCTGGCCAGGTTTCTCACCTCGTCCGCCACAACGGCAAAGCCCTTTCCGGCCTCGCCCGCCCGCGCCGCTTCAACTGCGGCATTGAGCGCCAATATATTGGTTTGGAAGGCTATATCTTCTATGGTCTTTATTATCTTGCTTATCTCGCCGGATTTGTCGCTTATGTCCTGCATTGCGGAGATCATATCCTGCATTTTCTGATTGCTGTTCAAAACCTCAACACCGGCCACATCAGCTTCGTGTTTGGCGGTGTCCGCGTTCTTGGCGTTGCGCTTTATCTGCTCGGATATTTCTGATATAGTGGCAGAGAGCTCTTCAATGCTGCTGGCCTGCTCTGTTGTGCCCTGGGCAAGCGCCTGCGCGCCCGAAGACACCTGATTTGCGCCGTCCGCAACCTGATCTGCACTTTCGTTTATGCTGTACATAACGTGGGACATTTGCTGCAATATGCCTACAAGCGCTTGTGCTATGGGTAGAAAATCGTTAACATAAAGCTCCGGGCGTTTGCTCTGCGCCGTGAAATTGCCCGCGCCAAGCTCCTGGAGACCGTATATGAGATCCTCCAGCATTCCACCTATATTGTTTACGATGATGCCTGTACTTTCGGCCAGCATACCCGTTTCATCTTTGGAATCCACAGTGGGTATGGGGGATTTAAGATCTCCGTCAGCAAGCCGCTTCAGTCTTTCCGCGCACTTTATTATAGGCCTTGAAATGCCGCGAGATACAATCGTACCAAGTATTATTGAAATTATAAGAGAGGCTATGGCGACGACTATATTGATTATGATGAACGTATTGGCTTGTACGTCCAAATTGGCATTTATACTGTTGCCGAGCTCCAGATTCATATCCATAAAGGCGGTCCACTCATTGTAAAATTCAGTATAAAGGGGGTCTAGCTCGCTTATAGCCATGGATAAGGCCTGCTGACTGGCCTGAGGATCTGTGGAGCTGCCCAAATCGAGGATTTCCTGACGTTTTTGACGATATATTTTTAGTGTTTCGGCTATTTTATCGAATTGGTCTATTTCTTGAGGATCGGTGATTATGCCTTTTAGTTTTGTCACATACTGATCGTATTTCTTGGCGTTTTCAGCTATGCTTGCCTTTGAGCTTTCAATTATAGCTTGATCAGTAGACGTTATAACATCGCGCGCCAATTTTTGGTTGTCCGATATTATCAGCATAGCCTTGCCAATATCGCCCAGCGAAAAGCCATATTTTGTCATGGCAGAGCTGTATTGCTCGTTTGTATTGGACAAAGAGAAAATGGATATCACGCCCGAGATACTGGCGATAACAGCCACAATAACAAAACAGATGACTAACTTCTTGCCAATCTTCAAATTCTTGAACATAACACTTGCTCCTCCGGTTTTTGATGTAATTTCCATTAGCTGCAATACCATTCCGGCCAGCATAAGCCTGCCAAAAAGCTATCTTCATAAAAGCTGTATTGAATTGTAAGTGCATAATCTACATAAATAAACATATCATTTTACGAATAAAATGTCAATTGATATGTATATAGCCATTATTGAAATATATTTGACGAGATAAAAAATATGCAATAAAAAGACGGCCACATTAGTGCGCGGCCGCCTTGCTTTTTGACTTTATGTGAGCTATCAGCCCAAGGGTTTGGCGTTTGCCAGCAGATAGTGCTCTGCCTTGGGAGACCACAGGCCGTTCGTTTCCGCAACGATCTTGGCCAGCTCCGCGTACATGGGATCGCTTTCGCCCAGCTTCGCAAAATCGTCTATGGCTACGAGAGGCATAGAGATCTGGTTGTATATCAGCTTTTTGCCGCCCGGTATATCGTGCAGCTTGAGCGTGGTATCGGCAACGCAGTCAAGACCGCCCACATGTGTGACCATAACGGAGGGGTCTATTGCGCCGTTCGACATATAGTGAAGCGAATCGCGCATATCCTGCGTGTTTCCGCCCGAGTTTCCGCAGATGTGCGTTGCAGCGTAATGCACGTTGTAGAAATTGAACTCCGCCTTGAAATTGGTATCCACCGGACCCGCGAAGAAGTTCATACAGCCGTCGAGACCCAAAAGCGCGTCGCCCATCTCCACAACGGGCTTAACGGGCGCCATAACGAAAACGTCATTGTAGCCTGTGCCGCCGGCCAGACCCTTTATGTATTCGGTGTTCTTCTGAGCGGTGTTCACGTAGTGAAGCTCCACGCCCTGAGTTTTTGCGTGATCCACGGGGAAGAGGCGCTCCGCGCGCGCGAGGCGAACTTCGTCTATATCGGTTACAACGAGCAGGGAAGGTTTCTTAGGTCCGTGTATGGCATAGTCTATAGCACCTAGACCCATCGGGCCAACGCCTGCCAAAAGCGCCATTTTTCCGCCCTCCACTATGCCCATTTCGTGCACGTAGGAGCCGAATTTTGTATGATAGAAGGAGTTGTAGCCGCCCAGTATGCAGCTCATGGGCTCTGCCAGCGAACCGTAATAGAAGGCGTCGCTGTCGTATTTCAAAAAGCAGTCCATTATGAAGCATTCGGTAGGTATTATGATATATGTCGCGTCTCCGCCATAGTAGGGGTAGGAGTAGCCCGGTGATTCCAGCGAGCCCTTATAGAACATGGCGGGCTGAACGGTGAATTTATCGCCAGGCTTTGCGTACTGCGTACGGTTTTTACCCACGGCAACCACCTCGCCGCAAAATTCGTGGCCTATCATTACGGGATTGGTGGCAATATCATTGGGAACGCGCTTGTGATCCGAGCCCTGTATGGCCGCCTTGTAGCTGCTCATGCACAGGCTGTCCGAGATAACCTTCGCGAGAATTTCATCATCTGTTATTTCAGGCAGTTCGAATTCTTCCAGCCTGAGATCATTTTTTCCGTACAATCTAACCGCTTTTGTTTTCATTTAAATATCTCCTTCGAAATTATTTTATATTATTTGCACACCCTTACGGTTGGCCTCGTTAACAATTTCCGCATCCAGCTCGCCATCCGATATAAGTATGTCAATATCCTCCATTGTAGCATAGGTGAAGGGCATTATTTTGTCCACCTTTTTACTGTCCATCATCACGATTTTCTGCCGTGCTCTATTTATAACCTCTTTTTTGATCTCGCACTCAGTATATGTGCCGCTTGTAAAACCATTTTCCATAGAAAAACCGCTGGAGGCGACAAAGGCGATATCTATATTCACCTCGCGTATGAATGAGCAGGAGGTTATGCCGGAAACCGAAATGGTGTTGCGGTTGACCTGCCCGCCGATCAGCGTTACGCTGGGCTTTTGCTTTTTGATGAGCTCAAGAGCAATGTTTACACCCGAGGTCATTATGGAGAGGTATTCGTCTTTCATTTCACGCGCGAAGAGCATCATTGTGGTACCCGCGTCCACATATATGGAACGGCCGCGCTCTATGAACTGCTGCGCTTTTTTGGCTATGAGATACTTTTGCGCCACATTCTCAAGCGCGCGCTCCGAATATATGTCCTCAGAGGCGATGGAGAGCCGGCTCATGGCCACCGCGCCGCCTCGGGTGCGCTTTACAAATCCGTTGTCTTCCAAATATTTGAGGTCGCGCCGGAGCGTCATGCTGGAGCAGTCCGGAAAGCTTATTTCAAGATCTTTCAGCTTGACCTCGCCGCGCTGGCGCAGCATTTCTTTTATTCCTTCTCTTCTATCAGAATTCATCTTTTTTGCCCCAATCAATTGAGTTTATGTATCCAACATTTTTTTAACATTAAATCAAATAACAACCGTCTATATTATAACATCTGCATGTTAATTACACAAATAAAATTGCAAAAAGGTGATAATTTTTATCATATTTGCTGTTCGCTTTTGGTGCGGAGCTTTTGGGGGTGTTTTTTCGCTTGGCGCGCGGGCGCTTATACTTCTATTTTATTGTTTTTATAAAAGATGAAACTTTTACATTGTGTGATATGCGCCTGCGGTATACCGCTGATCCCGCTGCGCGGGGGAGCCTATACTTCTGTTTTATCGTTTTCCAAACGATGAAATTTTTACTTTGTTGGATATGCGCCTTCATTGTACCTCTCTTCCCGCTGCGCGGGGGCGCTTGTTCTTCTATTTTATCGTTTTTCCAAACGATGAAAGCTTTTCGTATGTGGATATGCGCCTGCGGCGGGCGAATTCCGCGCGGAGGCGCGGGTATAGGG
>CAYXFB010000120.1:0-4868 GCA_964464145.1 uncultured Christensenella sp. | reverse complement strand
ATCTTACCCCCCGTTACTGCGCCATGCTCTCGAAGAACTCAATTTTCTTGGATTCCTCAGTCAGCGTTACGTATGCCTTCTTCACGTCGGGCCTTCTGCCCTCCGTGCGTCCCTGGCGCTTCATTTTGCCCTGACGGTTTGCCGTCGTTACGGACTTTACATCTACGCCGAATATTTCTTCCACAGCCTGCTTTATCTGCGTTTTGTTCGCTTTCTTATCCACCTCGAATGTGTATTTCTTGTTGGGGATAAGGTCGTAGCTTTTCTCTGTGAGTATGGGCCGGATAATGACGTCGTGTTTTGTTTTCATTATGCGTAAACCTCCTCTATCTTAGCTACCGCGTCCTTCGTTACGATGAATTTATCGTACTTCAGTATGTCATATACGCAAAGCGCCGTGGCTATTGCCGTTTTTACGCCCTGCAGATTGGAAGCCGCGCGCACTACGCTCTCGTCCTTTTCGCCCGTTACTATGAGGGCTTTTTCGGCCTTGAGGTTTTGCAGCACCTTTATCATTTCCTTTGTCTTGGCTTCGCTCAGCTTAAGGTCTTCCAGCACTATTATATCTTCATCCGCAACCTTGGAAGACATAGCGGAGAACAGCGCCAGCTGACGAACCTTTTTGTTCAGCTTGGTGGTGTAGCTGCGCGGCTTGGGCGCAAACACCACGCCGCCCGCTTCGTACTGCGGCGAACGAGATGAACCCTGACGCGCGCGTCCTGTTCCCTTCTGGCGGAAGGGCTTTATGCCACCGCCACGCACCTCAGCTCTTGTGAGAGTGCTCTGCGTGCCCTGCCTCTTGTTGGCAAGATGCGCCACTACGGCGTCATGCATTATGTTTTCATTTATCGTAGCTCCGAAGACTTTATCGCTCAGTGTTATCTCACCGGCTTTTTTGCCATCGGTCTTGTATACTGATACGTTTGGCATCATACTACCTCCATTCTTATTAGCATCCCGCGACTATTCGTCACGATTTTACGCTTTTCTTTATCGTCACAAGGCCGCCGGAAGGTCCCGGAATAGCGCCTTTGATCAGTATAAGGTTCTTGTCCGCGTCCACCTTTACCACCTCTAGGTTCTGGATGGTCACGCTTTCGAAGCCGCCGCGTCCGGGAAGCCTCTTGCCCTTCATAACCTTACCGGGCGATGCGCACGCTCCCATGGAACCCGGCCGTCTGTGGTATCTGGAGCCGTGGGTCATGGGTCCTCTGTGCTGACCCCAGCGGGCGATTACGCCCAAGAAACCCTTACCCTTGGATGTGCCGGAAACGTCTATCTTTTCACCTGTTTCAAACACGTCCACTTTATATTCACTGCCAACCTCCAGCTCTGCCGCGCCTTCCAGCCTGAATTCCTTCAGATACTTTTTGGCCGCCACGTTCACTTTTTTGAACTGGCCGAGGTCGGGCTTGTTCATCTTCTTTTCCTTGGCTTCGCCAAAGCCTATCTGTACGGCTTCGTAGCCGTCCGTTTCAACAGTCTTTTTGCGAACCACTGTGCAGGGGCCGGCGGCCACCACAGTTACGGGAACAACTCTGCCGTCTTCCGCAAAAACCTGCGTCATACCAACTTTTTTGCCTAAAATCGCTTTCATACTTTCTCCTCCTCCCGCAACTATTACAGCTTGATCTCTATATCAACACCGGCGGGCAAGTCGAGGCGCATAAGCGCGTCCGTCGTCTTGGTGTTTGCTTCAAGAATGTCTACGAGCCTCTTGTGCGTCTTTATTTCGAACTGCTCACGCGAATCCTTGTATTTGTGCGTAGCACGGAGAATTGTTATTATCTCCTTTTGCGTGGGCAGCGGCACCGGACCCGATATCTTAGCGCCCGTGCGCTTTGCCGTCTCCACTATCCTCTGAGCACTCTGGTCTATGAGGTTGTGGTCGTATGCCTTAAGTTTGATTCTTATTCTCTGACTGGCCATTTATTTTCTCCTCCCAATTTTTCTTTGTACACACAGCCGCGTGTGTCACTATCTTTTTTTAAGCAGGCAAAGCCTGCTTCGGAGTTGCCCGATCGTGTCGGGCGGTTGGCGCACGATGTGCACCGATGAGGGGAACTATCCGTTGGCTTCCGGTAACCTCCCACACACCAAAAATACGCAAATATAGCGCAACGAGATAAAGTATACAACATGATCTCCCCAAATACAAGCCTTATTTGCCAACTTTTTCGAGTTTTTTTAGCGGCTCTCCGGCTCGTTCCATATATGGGAGAGACGTGTTTCATTATATCAATATATAGATATGTTTGCAAAGCATTATTGTATATTATATTAATAATAGTATAATCAAACAAAAAAGGCTTTTTGCTTTTTTTATTTGCTTTGGGTATAAATTGTTTATTATTGGGGGTGCGATTTATGTTAACTGCCGATCTTGGGCCCGTAGTGCTGGCTCTCATAGGAACGGGCTTCACTTTCTTGTGTACAACGGCGGGTTCTGCCGTGGTGTTCTTCTTCAAAAACCAGATAAAGCCGGGTGTGCAGCGTGTATTTTTGGGTTTTGCGGCGGGTGTTATGATAGCCGCGTCCATTTGGTCGCTTCTCATACCGGCGATCGATATGGCGGAGGAGAATGGTTTCACGGGCTGGATACCCGCTGCTGGAGGCTTTGTTCTGGGCGGTCTCTTCCTGTTTTTGCTGGATCACCTGCTGCCCCACCTGCACTTGGGCGAGAAGCAGCCTGAGGGCCCGCACACCAATCTCGGGCGCAGCACGCTTTTAGTGTTCGCCGTGACGCTGCACAACATTCCCGAGGGTCTGGCGGTGGGTCTTTCCTTCGGCCTCGCGGCGCAGACCGGCAACCCCGTGGCGCTGGCATCGGCGATCGCCCTCGCAATAGGCATCGGCATACAAAACTTTCCAGAGGGCGCGGCCATATCGCTCCCCCTGCGCCAGGAGAGGCTTTCGCGCGGCAGAGCCTTCGCCTACGGCACGCTTTCGGGCGCGGTGGAGCCTCTTGCCGCTGTGGCGGGCGCTCTTCTGGTCGGGCCGCTGCCCTTCCTCATGCCCTGGCTTTTAGCCTTCGCGGCGGGCGCAATGATATTCGTTGTGGTGGAGGAGCTCATACCGCAGGCGCACCTTGGCGAACACAGCCACGCGGGCACGGCAGGCGTAATGGCGGGCTTTGTAATAATGATGATACTGGATGTGGCGCTTGGGTAAGGGCAATTAAGAATTAAGAATGCAGAATTAAGAATGAATGTATCGCCTTCGGCGATTATAAAAAAGGGACACTGACTAAATAGTCTGTGTCCTTTAATTCTTAATTCTTAATTTTTAATTATTAATTGCCCTTACATCCATATGGGCTGTATAACTCCCGTAGCCTGAAGCAGCGCCGCCACCAGTATAGTCACCAGCAGCACGGGCACTATAAATTTTATCATTACATCGAACATCTTCTCACGCTTGAACTTGGAGGACAGCTTTATTTCCTCCTTTATGGGCGTGAGCTTTAGCACGTAAGCCACGAATATGCAGGTCAGGAAGGCCACTATAGGCATCATTATGGAGTTGCTCAGCATGTCGAAGAAATCCAGTATGCTCTGGCCGAATATCGTAACATCGCCCCACAGCCCGAAGCCCAGCGAGCAGGGTATGCCCAGCGCGAGCATTATGCCCAGCGAAACGAAGCAGGACTTTTTGCGCGAGAATTTGAACTTATCCATAAACACGGAAACCACCGTCTCCATGAGCGATATGGCCGAGGTAAGCGCGGCGAACAGCACCAGCGCAAAGAACATAGTGCCTATCACAGGCCCGGCCGCGCCCATGCTGCCGAACACCTTGGGCATGGTGATGAACATGAGCGAAGGGCCGGCGTTTATGGCCGCCTCGTTTCCGCCCGAGAAAACGAACACCGCCGGAACTATCATAAGACCGGCCAGTATCGCGATACCCGAATCGAAAAGCTCTATGCTCTTTACCGATTTTTCTATGTCCTCATCCTTTTTCATGTAGGAGCCGTAGGTCACCATTATACCCATCGCCAGCGAAAGCGAATAAAACATCTGTCCGGTGGCCGCCAGCACCGTGTCCGCAGAGAAATGCGTAAAGTCCGGATAGAAGTAGAAGGCCACGCCCTCGGCAGCGCCCGGCAACGTAAGGCTGTACACAGTAACGGCGATGGTGAGAACTATAAGCACGGGCATAAGTATCCGGCTCACCTTCTCTATGCCGCGCTTTACGCCCAGCAGCACAACAGCGAAGGTAAGCGCCATAAACACCGCCATCCACAAAAGCGGCTGCCCGCTGTCCGCAATAAAGCCTGTGAAATAGCTGTCCGTAGCCATTGCCGTGCCCGCGCCAGAGAGGAAGCCCGCAAAGTAGCGCGCCACCCAGCCGCCTATAACGCAATAGTACGAAACAATTATGATGGGAACCGCCGCGCTCAACACGCCAAGCCATGACCATTTTTTATTTAACGCACGGTAGGCACCTATTACGCTGAGGCCGGTTTTTCGTCCCAGCGCTATCTCGGCCGTCATAAGAGTGAAGCCAAAGGTTATCACAAGTATTACATACACCAGCAGAAAGATACCGCCGCCGTACTTAGCCGCAAGATAGGGAAAGCGCCAAATGTTTCCCAGCCCCACAGCGGAACCGGCAGCAGCCATAATAAATCCTATCCTGCTGGAAAAAGTAGTTCTACTATTCATAAAATATACTCCCAACGTGAACCGGGCGAAGCGGGCTCGCCCTTTTTACAAGTACAAAAAGCATATCACATCGCAATAGCTTACGCAATTAATTTATACAATTTTCGCCCTCGCTAAACCGCTTTATTCACATTCGGCCTAAAACATTGGCTCTATACTAAAGATTGGGGTAGGAAGAAAAAAGAAGAAGCAAAGTGCTTC
>CAYXFB010000119.1:0-4900 GCA_964464145.1 uncultured Christensenella sp. | reverse complement strand
CTTGTTCGATATTCTATCCTCGCTTCTGAGAATACACAAAATCTGAAACGTTGCCTTTTTCTTTCAATCTGTCTTGACAGCGGGGAGCATTATACATTCCCCGTATAATCATCTTCGAACGTTTTCATAAAATTTGCTTGAGCGATAAAAGTATCTTGATTAAAAATAAACCCATATGTGCGCTCCGCAGTATTTCGCATTTCTGCAAAAAGCGAATAAGGATATGATTTCAGTGTGATTATCTCTTTTTGATACTGCGAAG
Organism: uncultured Christensenella sp.; assembly: GCA_964464145.1. Lineage (GTDB taxonomy): Bacteria > Bacillota > Clostridia > Christensenellales > Christensenellaceae > UBA5399. The sequence continues at coordinate 4,638 of CAYXFB010000119.1, read as the reverse complement.
ACATGGAGTCTTCCGTACTATAAATTGCAAAGACACCCTTCTTAGTTGATGCTGTTGTTTTTGGCTCGGGCATAATTATTACAGGGTTTTTTGATTGCAATATAGATGCCGCGTTCACTCTGTCTATCAGATCATCTCTTGTCCATCCTTGGTTCTTGAATTTGGAGTTAAACTCCAGATAATGTTTCAACATTCCTATTTCGGAGGGTTTTAGTAGCGTATCAACATCATTATGCGCAATATACTTTTTTACTATTTCATCTACGGTACTACAATTAGCAAACAGGTTCCTATATTCGCTTAAACGCAACTGTATCCTTGATTGTTTTACCGGTGTGGGGGTGCTGAAAGAAATTATTGGTTTTGAGGATGCGGCTTCAGACGGCACTTTTGCTTGGTGCACGTTTTGCGTATCGACTTTATTGTATTTACTACAATCTTTTTGCTTGCTGTTGCTTTGATCCTTTTTTGCTTTTGATACACCATAAATAATAAACCCTACAACTCCGGCAAAAAACAGCAGCCCTGCCGCTGTCGAATTTCCGCCAATAATAACACAGGTGATCAACCACAAAACGAGTGCTACAATTATCGCCATAAAACATCTCCTTTCTTAGATTATTTTGCAAAACATCAATCTTTGATATAATCCACAATATCGCCGACATTGCAGTCTAAATACCTGCAGATGCGCCCCAGCACTTCCATGCTCACAATTTCATCTTTGCTTAGCTTAGCGAGGGTGGAAGGGGTGATACCGATGGCATCACGCAGTTCGGTCTTCATCATCTTTTTATCGATCAATATCTTCCAAAGTTTGTTATATTGAAAAGGCATCATTTTACCCCCCCATCGTGGGCATTTTTAGATATCGTACCATAATTTTACTGCGCGCACAACACCACGAATATAAGTTATCGTACTCAGAGTATTTGATATCGTTGTCTAAGTGGTATAAATCAAACCTTTTATTAGTGCTACAAGATGCACCCGCCGCCAAACCCAAAATGCGCCCGGCAACTCTGCTATTGCATAGCCCCCCTCACCTTCGGGCAAAAAAACAAGCCCTCCACCGGCGACCATTTGGCATGTAAAACATCAAAAAGCCCTTAAAATCAAGGACTTTTTGTTGTAGCGACCTGTCGGTCATTATTTGGTCTGGGTGACAGGAATTGAATCTTACACGATGCTATTTCCACAAATAAGCACCTGTCCAAAAACCGCACTACAAAGGCATTTTCCATGCGTACGCATAAATTACATAATACACCTGTATAGAAAAAGTGGGTTTAAAAGTGGGTTTTTTTTGAGACAAAAAAAGGAGGCTTTCGCCCCCTATTTTTCCATCACCTCACAGGCAATTTTTTTAAATCTTCCACCAGCTTTGTAACCGTGCCGTTGCCGCCAAGGTCGTGATATTGATCGTACATATCCTGCACTATCTCCATTGTATGTATGTGTACATATCCGCGTTCCACGCACCGCTCCCACAATTCCATTATGTGTGATCGTAAAAGCGCCATCAATCCCCGTCTAATTGCCTCTCCCTCCGTTTGCACACGTCTTGCTTGCGATCCCGTGCGCCGTACAATCGCGTTTACCAATATCATCAACGCCCCCACGACCACACCCACAATTATGCCTTCCACCATGTCAGTAGCTCCCCTTTATGCTGGGGTTGTTACCATTGCAGTAGGCAAACACGCCGGCGAACCCGGCCGTTATAGCCGCACCCACCTCCGGAGGCAAAGCCCCCGTGGCAATCGCCACGGAGCACGCGCCCTGCGCAATAACCGCCGCCATACCTACCCACCATGTGATGGATCTTGTTCTGTTCTGCTCAATAACTGTTTTTTCCTGCATTATTATGTCCTCCATTTTTTGTTTGACTTATAGCAAATTGAGGGTATAATAAGAGCAAGGATACAACCAAACGGTTGGCCACGGTTTTGATTTAAATAACCGCTACCGCAGCATGGGGGCGGTTATTTGCTTTCATGGGATAATATCTTGTATACCACTATCAAAATGACAGCGAATATAATCAAGTATTCCATAAGCACCACTCCTTTCCGCTCGTCAGAAACGGGCTGAATAGGGGTGGCCAACCGTCCGCCATATCCTTGCTCTATTAAATTATACCACATTATTTTTGTTTCAGTGCCGCCCATTCGATTATAAACTCATTGCCAGTCGCAGGGTTCTTAACAAGCGCCCACTTTCCACCCGAATACTCCAGCAATTCGAGCTCGTTTCCGGCACCTATATTTGGGCGGGGGCTGTCCCGCCTATATATCTCCGCCGTGCGTGCCGTTACATACATTCCGCTCCCTCCTCCTTCTGTGGTTGACAGAGCATATTCGCAGATTTCAGCAAATGGGTAATTCTTGCCCGGGCAATCCGTAGCCTTTACCTCTTTGTGCTTTATAATCTCCTTTATCCCGTAATGCTGGGCAACGTCTCGTGTTAGCCGTGCTATGGCATCCTTCTGCGCTTGCGGCATTAGATTTCGCTCGAAATCGCCCAGCGCACATATGCCCACGCTGCGTGCATTCATGCCCGCGCTTTTACCGTCGTTCAAAACGTGGCCGCCCTCATACTCCAAACCGCGCCCTTTATAAACAGAGCCGTTCCCCGCCACTAAAAAGTTGTAGTCGATACCCCGGTTGCCTTTTGCAATATGGCTATTGTGATACCCGCGAATAACATCCTCCGCCTCCGCGTCCGTCATACACGTTTTACCGCTGGCGTGGTGCTCTATTATGAGATCAGTGACCTTTCGCACCGCATACGGGCGTTTTGGCTTTAACCCCAAGTCCTTCACGTATTCCAACATACTATTCGCCCTCTCTTTCCGTTTCCGCAGGTGTTTGCGGTTTCTCTTCCATTCGCTGGAGCTCGGCCGCCAGTTGCTGCTGCGCTAGGCTGGCCACAGCGTTATGCAGTTCAGCCAGCACAGGGCGCACCATAGCAGCCGGCACGGTGTTCAGCACTTCATTTGTTAATTGGTTGATCTCTTTGTGATACCTTTCAAATTCCATTATCGTGCTTTTTTCTTCCATCTCCTTGATATCCTCCATTGATTTAAATATTTTTTACCACATATAAAAAAGCCGCTTCTCGCAGCTTCTTACAAATTGACTATTTGTTGTTTTTCAATTATTGGCAGTATGCCCTCCCGTTTCAGCAACTCATATATAAACAGCCTGCCTTTTTGAGTCCATTTTGTTTCCATTACAATATCCGGCCTGCCGTCACTTCGGGTTATGTCTATGGTTTCGCTGTGCGTGTATCCCTTATTGTGATACTTACGGTACAGCAGCCACTGGCCGCTTTGCTTGTATTGCACTTCAAAGGTGGCCAACATCCTATTCATGGCGCTGCCACTCATACCGTAGTCTTTAGCTATCTGTGTTATGGTAACCAAACCCTTATTCTGCAATATCCTATCCGCATAATCGGCGCTGGGTTTCAACTCCCCTATGATTTGTCTTTGCTGCTCGTTCTCCAGCCGCAGCTGACCGAGCTGTATATCTGCCATTTTTAAGGCGCGCGCCATCACAGATTCGGGTGCGTTCCACTGCTTCTCAAGCTCAATGAAGTATTGGCGCACCTGTTTGCCTTGTGAGCTGCGTTGTATCATGCAGATTTCTTTTGCCATGTCTATGGTTAGTTGATGGTCGGCTACTTGCCGAGATACCGCACGTTCGCCTTCCATCTGAACCCGCTCAAAAATGAGCGGGTTGAAGTCCTGCCCCTCTATAAAGCCATATTCACACATTCTCGGGAACCAGTCTTTATATGCCGTAGATATTCCCAAACTTTCGTGCAATTCCCTACCCAACACCGTTGGTCTTTCGCTGTCATAGTTCACCTTAATTAAATTGCTCATATCATCCTCCATTAAATTTTATATTAAGAGCCGTCCCAAGATCCGTTCTCAGTTCCCCGGTTTTGTAGTATATCCGGCTATCACCGCTCTGCTTACGCACGGCGGAGATATAGCTTTTCAAAAGTCGGCCAGTCTTTGTTCGCAAAACGACCTCATCATAAAAACCATATTTTTCATTTGTCGCAAACTCCACAATGTGCGAAAAACTGTTGGTTTGAAATGTATCGTAAACCTCCTGCTGCACCTCCGCCTCAGTCTCAACATTCATGATCTCCCAGCTACCATAAACGCGGCCGGCCGCCAGCGCATCCTGTGTTATTCCTCCATCCTCCAGCAAATACCAATCAGAGTATGCTTTTGTGTCCTCCGCATAAGCCGTTATCCGCGCTATGCTTTCCGCCGAATAGCTTTCGTCCATTATTTCGAAGCGTGGCAAGCTAAGGTCTATCTTCCTAAGCGGGCGATCCTTGCGGATTATATTTATTCTGAGCTCGTCCCCATTAAGCGAAAACTCAGTATATATTAGCGCACTGCGCCATAGCTTACGAATATATGATTTTATATTCCAAAAGTTATCATCTTCCCGCTCCGGGTTTATGGTTACAGCCGTTTGCGAAAGCGCCTCCACTCTTAAAAAGGGTAACCTGTAAAATGTATCCGTTATATTTACAAAATTCTTTTCTATCTGTTCCTTGAGGTAATCCTCCGCATATCCGCTCGGCAAAACGTCCGGGTAAAACAATTTC
>CAYXFB010000118.1:0-4974 GCA_964464145.1 uncultured Christensenella sp. | reverse complement strand
GAATCCGTATCAGGTGTTGGGCGTTAACGAGAACGCTTCGGACGAGGAGATAAAAGCAGCATATAGGAAGCTGGTAAAAAAATATCATCCTGACCGTTTTGCGCATGGCAGCAGTGAACAGGCTGCCGCTTCTGAAAAGCTGAAGCAGGTGAACGCCGCCTACGATATGGTCACGAAGATCAAACAGGGCAATTTCAACTGGAGCGGAGCGCCCCAGTTTACAGAGATACGCGCGGCGATACAGCGCGGCGCTATAGGCGAAGCCGAGGCCATGCTGAACCGCATGACGGAGCGTCCGGCAGAGTGGCACTACCTCATGGGCGTGGTGCTGCTGCGGCGCGGATGGTATGACGGCGCCGGCCAACACTTTACGCGCGCCTACCAAATGGAGCCGGGTAACAAGGAATATGAGAACGCCATGCGCGCAATGAGCCAGTCGGCCGGTATGTATGCGGATTTTGGCGACGGCGAGAGCAATGTGAACCTTTCCAACCCAATGTGTAAAATTTGCGCCTGCTGCGCCTGTCTGGGCTGTCTTGGAAGTAACTTTTTCATGCCCTGGCTGTTCTGCTGCCCCATGTAAGGCAGGGAACAATTGCTGATGCGGTTGCGTCAAAAGAAGCATAAAGCTGAGAGGAACCTTTTTACTATATGAGCAGCGCTTTTGGAAAATCCAGATCTAGCAAAGGCAGTTTGATACTGATGTTTTCGGTGTTGACGCTTTTTTTTGTATATCTTGCGAACATAGCGCCGCCGTTGCGCATAGCTTGCCTCTTCATAAGCTCCATATTCATACTGGGCATAATGATGGAGCACAGGATAATAGCGGCATTCGTTTCGTTTTTTGCCGTGCTGTTCGTGGGTTTCCTCATAGTGCCGGACAAGGCGGGCATGCTGCCCTATATGTTTTTCTTCGGGCACTACGGTATATTTAAATTTTTCGTGGACGATGGCTTGCGCGGGGCTACCAACGTGGCGGTCAAGCTGGTGTATTTCTTCGTGGGCATGGCGCTGATATACTTCTTTGACGGTGGTTTTGTGATAAGCTCAATACCATTTGAGATGCCGGTGTGGCTGCTGGCGGTGATAGGCGGGGCGATCTTCCTCGTTTACGAGTGGCTGTTTACAAAGCTGGCGGGCTGGTATTACCAAAACGCGCGCATAAGGCTGCTGGGAGGCCGTGCGTAGAACGCGCCAAATGAAAGGATTTGGGAATGTACGAGGCTGTTGCGTACGCGATGAGATACTGGTTCATATTCGTTGTGATAGGTATACTCATAGCGGTGATATATATTTCATATAAGGACTATCGCGAGAAAAAATACGTGAAGGGTGCCATGAGCAATTATTTTGGCTACCTTGAAATAGTGGGCGGGCCGCCAGAGTTTGTGGGCGACCGTTTTGGCGTGCGCGTACAAAACACCATAGGCAGCTCAAAACGCTCGGACATAATGCTGCCCGATGATACGGTGATGAAAAACCACGCGCTGCTTTACATGGAGGGCGACGATCTTGTGCTGGCTCCGGCAAACCGCTCCGATACGCAGATAAACGGGCGCAGAGCCACCACGGCGCACCGCCTCAAGACGGGCGATACGCTTTCCATAGGCGATGTGGATTTCGCGGTATACATAAAGAGAACGAGGCTGAGCGATGATACTTAAAAGATATGGCGCGGGTATCGTGCTCACACTGATGATATTGTTTTTACTCAGCGCAATGCTGCTGCTGTCATTTATAGATAACGTTTTTGACCCGGGGATATTTCTCGCGGGTGTAATATTTGCCGCGTTCATAATTTTGCAGTACAACATATTGGGCGCGGTGTTCCGCCATATAGACCGCTTTGTGCTGCTGATAGCGGATTTCCTTTGCATAATAGGAATGGTGATGCTGTATCGCATGAATCCGGAGGCGGGAGAAAGGCAGTTTATATGGATACTGCTTGGAAACGCGGCCATGGTGGTGGCGCTGGTGGTGGTGAAAAAAGCGAGCAACTTCGGCAAGGCCAACTGGATATTCATGGGTCTTGGGATAGCGCTTTTATCGCTGGCGCTCATACTCTCGCAATCCCGTTTGGGAACCAGCAACTGGCTTAGAATAGGGCCTTTTTCCTTCCAGCCGAGCGAGTTTGTTAAGGTGCTTTTCCTCATAGTTACGGCGTATTTCCTTTCAACGCGCACGCGCAAGAGGGATATGTGGCCGTATTTTCTGTTTACTATAGCCTGTGTGGGCTTGCTTGTAATGTCCAAGGATCTGGGCGCGGCGCTGCTCTTTGCGGGCACATTCCTCATAGTTTTCTACATAGCCACGGGCAATCTGGCGATAACTCTGCTCTCGCTGGGCGCTTTCGCGGGCGGCGCGGTATTGAGCTATCAAATGTTTGACCATGTTAAAACGCGCGTGGAGGTGTGGCAGGACCCCTGGGCGACATATAACGGCAAGGGCTACCAGATAGTGCAGGGGCTTATGGCCATAGCGTCTGGCGGGCTTTTAGGCACCGGACTTGGGAACGGTATGCCCACATCCATTCCCGTGCACGAAACGGACTATATTTTCGCCGCGATTGCTGAGGAGTTCGGCAACATTGTGGCGATAGCAATAATCGCCTTCTACATAGTTTTCATAGTGCGCGGTATTTTGATAGCTATGGATGCGCGCACCAAGTTTGACAAACTGCTTGTTTTCGGCGGCACCTGTATGCTGGCGCTGCAAAGCTTCATAATAATAGGCGGCGTAATAAAGCTGATCCCGCTGACCGGCATAACGATGCCTTTTGTGAGCCTGGGCGGCAGCTCCATGATATCATCCATGATGATACTGGGAATAATTGAGGGAGTGGCCGTTAAAAATTCTGAGCTGGACGAGGCGGAGCTCAGGGAACTGGGGGGCGGCATAGAATGAAGAAACCTAATATGAATCGCTCTATGAAAGCAATGCTGGCGGTGTTCGTCGTGCTGTTCGTTACGCTGGGCTCCTACCTTATGTATTCCACGGTGACCTATGGCGAGGAATGGTTCGCAAACCCATACAACCCGCGCATAAACGCCGCCAAAAACATAGCGAACGCGGGCAGCATATACGACCGCAACGGCGTGAAGCTGGCTTGGTCTCTTGACAACGAACGCTTATACGCCGAGGATGAGGACATGCGGCGTGCCGTTTCGCACATTGTGGGCGACGTATACGGAAAATCGCTCGGCGCGGAGACCTATTTCGCAAAATACCTCTACGGCCTGGATAAGAATGTTACGGACAGGTTCGGTGAGGCTATAGACGGCAAGGACAGCAAGGGCGGCGACGTTTATCTTACGATAGACGCAAAGCTCAGCGAATATATCTACAACAACATGGGCTTCAACGGTTCCGTGGTGCTGCTCAATTACCAGACGGGCGAAGTGCTGGCCAGCGTGAGCAAGCCCACCTTCGATCCGATGGGCATAAAAAGCTCGGGCGAGGAGGAGGAAGAGGGTTCGCAATACCTCAACCGCGCCACTCAGGGGCGTTACCCGCCCGGCTCCACGATGAAGATCGTCACTACGGCGGCCGCAATAGAGAATGGCATAACGGACTACGAAATTGACTGCACGGGCAGTAAGATAATAGACGGGCAGAAGGTTACCTGCCCCAAGGAGGGCGGCCACGGGCACGTTGACTTGAAATCCGCGTTTGAGCGTTCGTGTAACATTTATTACGCTGAATTAGCCGTTCGTTTAGGGGATAAAGCCATGCTGGTCGCGGCTGAAAAAGTGGGGTTCAACACGGCGTTTTCCTTCCCGGATTTCAATATGCTCAAGAGCAACTTTGAGGTTTCGGACAGCGCGGGCGATCTTGCCTGGTCGGGTGTTGGTCAGTATAAAGACCTTGTTACACCGCTGCATAACGCGCTTATTTCGGCGGGCGTGGCGAACGGCGGGGTGGTCATGCAGCCGGGCACGCTCATGGATGTGCGCTACGGTGACCGCAGCGCTTACAGCTACAGCGCGAAGCCCTTCCGCACCATAATGTCTAACGAGGTTGCAGCGCAGCTTGCCGGATATATGCGCGGCACGGTGGATCACGGCACGGCCACCAGCGCGGATATTGGCGGCGCGCAGATAAACGGTAAGACGGGTACGGCTGAGTTTGTGGAGGACGGGCAGGTCAAGAATCATTCTTGGTTTGTGGGTTATTCGCAGGATAGCGCGCATCCTTTGGCTATCGCGGTTATACTTGAGGGAGCCGGGTTTGGTTCTCGTGAGGCTACGCCGTTGGCGGGGGATGTGCTGGCGCGGGCTATTGATATGGGTTATTGAGTTTTTTTGTTGGGGGGCTGCCTATGGCGGCCTCTTTTTTTCGCTTGCTGCGGGGCTTTATTCCAACTTACGTTTTGTGTTTTCCACTTGTCGCGCTGACTCTATGATTTATTGTTCATCAAACAATAAATTGAAAAGTTTCCGCTTGCCACTGGGCTTTATGCTAACCTACACATTGCATTTGTTCTCCGCTCTACGCGTTGCCCTTATTATTTATTGTTCATCAAACAACGAATTCGAGTATGTTTCCGCTCGCCGCGCCGTCCCTATGATTTATTGTTCATCAAACAATAAATTGAAAAAGTTTCGTTCGCCACGGGACTTTGTGCAAACCCGCACGTTGCGTGTATGTTTCCGCTCGCCGCGGGGGCTTTTTTCCCGCGCGTTGCGCGGGGGAAAAATGAGAAGCACATCCGGCGTGTGCTTGGGAGGTTCGTTTTGGGTTTGATGTTGGCTTTGGTTTGGGACATGGTTTTTTGTTGGGGTTGGGGTGCTCGTTTTTGGTGTGTGCGTAATGGTTTTGGTTTGTGTTCTTGGTGTTCGAGGTTTGAGCGTGTTTTTTGTTTGAGTTTGTACACTCCGGAACACGTGGGCATTTTCCGGACGCGCGTCGCCTTTTGAGGAGATTTGGGGATAGAGCGCCGCTCACGCTCCGCGCGCGGTCATCTTTTGCAGTAAG
>CAYXFB010000117.1:0-5187 GCA_964464145.1 uncultured Christensenella sp. | reverse complement strand
TAATTGGGCTGGGCGAGATATTCTTAAAGGATGATCGCCCGGCCGTTACGGTATCGTATGATGTGGTGTTGCCGGCGTTTGATTTCCCCGGCCAGAAGGTAAAGAAACTGCAGAAGCCGGAAATGCTGAAAAAGCGGATATTGCGATGGAAAGGCTATGACAAGCCAGTACATTTTTTCATCACAGAAACCGGTATAAACCTCTTTGCGCTCATAGTAGACCTTAGCTATGAGGAAAAAGGCGGCGACAAAGGCGCGCTGTATCTATCCATGAAGCTGAAAGAGTACCGGGAGCCGAAGGTGAGGCAGGTGCTGGTGGATGAGGCGGGGAATGTAACATTACCGCCGCAACTCGTGGAGATACCGGATAACACTGAGATACCCGCAACTTACAAAGTGGTGAAGGGCGACACGCTAAAGCTCATAGCCAAGCGATTCTTGGGGGATTCCAGCAAGTATAAGGAGATCATGAAGCTAAATCCGAAGATAAAAAATGCCGCGCTTATAGACGTGGGCATGGTGCTTAAAATGCCGGTGAAAAGGCTGATGGAAATAAAATGAGTAATATACGTTTGATACTTATAAAAAAGGACGCGGCCTATGATGTGAGCAGCATTGTGCAGGATATAAAGTGGACGGGTCGCCGCGGCTCTGCGGCGCGCTCTATAACAGCGCGCTTTATTGACGACCCAAATCAGCCGCGCGCTGACATAGATGTGCGAAAAGGCGACCAGTGCATTTTCTCATGGAAGAGCGAGGAGCTTTTTCGTGGTATGTTCATGAAGCAGGATCAAAGCAACACAAAAGTGCTTTCCGCTACCGCCTACGATAACGGTATATACCTTGCTAACAACCGCGATACATTCAACTACGCAAACATCACGGCCGGAAACGTGTTCCTGGACTGCTGTAACCGCTATGGGCTTAAATATGGGGAAATTGCAGATACAAAGCACGTCATACCGGAGCTGGTAAAACCCAAAACGGCGGCGTGGGACGCGATCGGTGAGTCACTTAGCCTGACCTTTGAGCACACGGGCGTGCGATACTATGTATCATCATCACGCGGGATACTGAATCTTTATGAGCGGCGCCGCAACATCCTGCAATGGGTGCTGGAGCCGGGTGTCAATATTATCGACTGGAAGGTGTCCTGCAGCATCGACAAGGTGAAAACCCGCATAAAGATGATATCCAAGGAGGGTGCGGTGGTCGCCGAGGCCAAGGACGAGGAGCTGGAGAAGTATATCGGTATATTCCAAGATGTAGAATCGCCGGAGGAGGACGAGAACGAAGCGCAGCTAACGGAGCGGGTACAAAAAACACTCAAGGAAAAGAAGGATCCTACCGTTACGATAAACGTCACTGCGTTGGGTATACCGGAGATAATTGCGGGCGTTGGGGTATATACCATATTGCCGGACGTGGGGCTGGCCAATACATTCTATGTTGAGGAGGATACGCACACTTTTGACGGGAATAACGATACCATGAAGCTGAAATTGTCGTATGCTATGGACACGGTGTGAAGCAAATTGCTTGACGCCGTGCGCATAATGCGTATAATAATAATCATAAGGAGTTGGATGCGATGACGTTTAGAGAGCTTGAGGCGATATTGTTAAAGGATGGCTGGGTACATATTGATACGCGGGGATCTCACTATCAATATAAGCACCCCAGTAAAAAAGGCAAGGTGACTTTGCCGCACCATAATGGCGATATAAACATCAAAACGGCCAACTCAATACTTAAGCATGCGGGAATAAAAAGGTAGGTGCAAAAAAATGACTTTGATATATTCGGCGATATTCCATCCTTGGGAGGATGGCGAGGGTTATACAGTGGAAATACCGGATTTACCGGGGTGTGTAAGCGAGGGGCATAGTCTTGCAGAGGCAATTATGATGGCTACGGACGCCGCGTCCGGCTGGGTATTGACCGAGCTTGAGGATGGGCAGAGTATTCCAAAGGCAAGCGCTCCGGGGGAGATAGTACCCACTGCGGAAGGTTCGTTCGTCAGCCTATTGTCTCTTGATATGGATGCGTACACTGAAAAACATGGCAAAAATGCAGTGCGTAAGAATCTCACTATTCCGGCTTGGCTGAATACTTTCGCAGAACAGCAGCACTTGAATTTTTCAAAGGTTCTGCAGGATTCTCTAATAGATATATATGAGCGCGGGAATGATGCCTCTGGTCTGTAAGCCGTATAAAAATAAATAAAGCCTAACAAAACCGCTCAAATTGGGCGGTTTTTCTTTTGGGAGGAAATAATGAAAACCGGAGTAATGCAAGTGATAAAAGACCAGATGCCGGCAGCGGTTACGGTGAAGAGCGGTGTGATAAAGTCCGTGGCGCCGCTGAGCGTGCAAGTAGTGGGTGATGAAAAACTACTGCTTACCGCGGAGTTACTAATTGTGCCGCAACATCTCACCCGGCATGATGTGATCATGGACATACCTAAAATGTGTAATTACAGCGGCGAGGGCGCGTGTAATTACAATGGCGAGGGCGCGGTGGTTACGGTGCACAGCGAGCTTAAAATGGGCGATACGGTCTGCCTTCTGAGCTTCAACAGCGGTAAGAAATATTACATTTTGGACAGGAGCATGTGATAATGGGATTTGAGAAGCCTATCCGCATAAATCAAATTGTTGAGGAACAGGAAAAACCCTCGCGGACCTACGCGCTGGATATGGATAAAGGCCGCATAATGGGTATGATAGACGGGCTTGAAGCGGTGGAGCAGTCCATACGCAAAACGCTGGCTACGCCGCAGCACAAGTGCCTCATATATGATAATCGCTGCGGCTGCGCTATACGCGATATGCTGGCCGCCGATGATGTGACGCCGGAATATATAGAGTCTGAAATACCGCGACTGGTGGAAAACGCACTGCTGGCCGATTCGCGCATACTGGAAATAGTGGATTTTGAGTTTGAGCATATCGACGATACGGTGTGTATTAAATTTGGGGTGAATACGGTGTTCGGCACAACGGGAATGGAGGTGGTGGTTTAGTGTTTGAGGACAGGACGTTTGATAATATAATGCGCGAGCTCTTAGGCGCCGCGCCTGCCGGAGTTGATACAAGGCAGGGCGGTATTTTTTATGACGCGGTGGCCGGAGTGGCGCTGAAGCTGGAGCAGTATTACTTTGACCTCGCCAATATATTTGACTTGGTCTTTCTCACCACGGCGGTGGGTGAATACTTGGACAGAAAGGGTCAGGAGCTGGGGGTTGCAAGGAACGGAGCGCGTCCAGCGCGGTATAAACTGCTAATCGAGGGCGCAAGCCCGCCTGCAAGCAGCCGTTTTTTCACGGATGAAAAGTATTTTACCGTACTTGTGGATGATGGCGTGCTAACGCTTGTAGCCGAAACTCCGGGCGCGGCGGCTAGCTACATAGACCCCGGCACGCAGGCGGTGCCAATGGACAGAGTGCCGGGCATGACGGCGGCCAGCTTCGGCGAGCTTATAGAGCCGGGCGCGGATATAGAAACAGACGATGATTACAGGCAGCGCATACGCGAAAAGATAGCGGGGCCTGCGGAGAACGGGAATCGTCAGCACTATAAGACGTGGTGCGAGCAGGTGGCGGGTGTTGGACGGGCGCATATACTGCCGCTGTGGGACGGTGAAAACACCGTTAAAGCCGTATTGTTCGACCCGGAGGGAACCCCGGTCACCGCTGCGGTGGTTGAACGCGTACAGGATTACATCGATCCGGGCGGTACCGGGCTAGGGGACGGTATGGCCAATATCGGTGCGCACTTCACCGCAGAGGCCGCACAGCCGCTTACAATAGATGTTGCCTTTGACGTGAGTATTGTGTCGGGCGCTACCGTGGAGCAGGTCAAAGCGGAAGCTGCGGAGGCGATACGGGCATATCTGCGGGGGATAATGCTGGATTCCATAAGCAGCGACGGGAATGTGGTGCGGGTGTCGGCCATCGGGGCACTGATCCACGCGCTGCCGTCCGTCATAGACTACACAGAGCTTATGCTTAATGGCGCCGCCGCAAACATAGAGGTAGGCGAAACGCAGGCGGCGATACTAGGCGAGGTGACAGTAAGTGAAATTGTATGATAACACGCTGGGCTCGAACTATGACGAGCTGCTCACATATTACCCTGCGTATTACAGGGAAGTGCGCGAGATGGAAGGGCTGCTGCGGGCTTTCGGCGCGGAGCTGGACGGCATACGAACCGGCAACATACGCGCGGTGGACAACTGCTTTATCATGTCGGCCGACCGGAAAAGCATAGCGCTATACGAAAGCTTCCTGGGCATCACCTACGACGGTACCCGCACACTCGATGAGCGCCGCTCTATGGTGGCGTCTTTTTTCGTGGGCAACGGGCATATCGGCCAGCGGCAAATAAAGGAGCTGGTGAGTGCTTTTGTTACCGGGGATGTAACGGTGTCGCTGATCGGCGGGACTATCCACGTTGTGATACGCCAAAGCAAGGACACGGGCTTTGTATTGGGTGACTGCCTATATGTGCTGGGTAAGCGTATCCCGGCGCATTTGGGGCTTGTTGCGGTGTATATACCACCGACATTTATTTTCAAAAACAAAAATTGCGTCCGGCTGGATGGATTCGGCGTTGAAGCGTCGTTCAGAACGTATATTTCAGAACGCGTATATCTAAACGGCGAACGATCGCTGGATGGAAGCTGGCATATGGGCGTTGATTTTGAGCGGGTACCTACGCTTGAGGCGGTTGGTATAGAGGTCGGTATAAAGCACATAGAAAAAATAACGGAGGGATGAAGATGGAAAATGGAATAGTGACATTGGCGCGGCGCAAGGGGCTGTGCAAAATATCCAGCGGCGCGATTACGGAGCTGCCTAAAATAGCTTCAATTGCGGTGGGTGACGGCGGGGTGGATGCGTCCGGAGAGCCGGTGCCGCCCACTGAGACGCAAACGGGGCTCAAGCACCAGCTTGGGGTTTACCCGCTGGACAGCGTGACATACCCGGCCGAAACAACGGCGCAGTATGTGGCGACCATACCCAAGGATGATCTTGTGGGGGCAAAAATATCAGAGCTGGCGCTGGTGGACGAAGCTGGAAATGTGTGCGCTATAAGGACCACTTATGTCAAGCAAAAGGGCGCGGGCGAGAAAATGACGCTCACGCTTAACGATGAATTTTAAGTGGAAAGGGGGAGAGGCTCAT
>CAYXFB010000116.1:0-5303 GCA_964464145.1 uncultured Christensenella sp. | reverse complement strand
TTGAAAAATGGCGATAAAGCCACTTTTGAAACAGATTTTGATCCAATAGATTTTAAAAAGGCGGATATCAGTGAAGTCAAAGTCTATGGTGATGACTTTGACATAATAATGGATGCAATATACTGAGATGAAAAATTATCATACTTTATGAGAAAGAAATATTTAAGAGTCGCAGAAGCGACTCTTTTTTATATAAAAATATTGACATAATGTATCCACATAATTATAATAAAAGTATCCACAAAAAATAAGGAGGTGAGCCGTGGCACCACGAACAGGACGACCGCCATCAGAAAATCCTAAAACTTTGAATACTAGAATACGATTATCTGAAGAAGATGTTCAGAAATTAGATTATTGCCAAAAAGTATTTCAAGTATCAAAGGCAGAAGTCATTAGAGGCGGCATAGACGAAATGTTTAAAAAGGCAAAAGAAAAAGAAAAATAGAAAACGGTGTCCAACGCCAATCAGCCACCGTTTTCCAATCACTTAACCCCGAAAGGTTTTGCTATACATATTATAGCGCATAAACCTTCTTGGGGCAACTAGGAGGTTTTTTATTATAGGAAAAATACTGGAAATAGTAAACTATAATCACAAGCGCAATAGCGGTAAGCGTGAAAGAACAGTACATACCGTGGAGCGGCGATCAATATATGCGACATTGTCGCCGGGTGTCCGTTATGCGGTAGTAGATGGGAATATTTATGAAAATAGCGGTTTTAATGAGAATATGTATCCGCAAAATAAAGATGTGTACGTTTTAATAACTGACAAAGAAGATGCGGTAAGGTCGAGCACGCAACTAAGATTGATATATGGAGGATTGGCCAAATGAAAGCGAAAGCGATAAAGGTGCCGGATGTTAGCGATGTGCGCTACGCCATAATAAGTGGCAAGCTATACGAAAATGAGCTATTCGATATAAAAAAATACCCGCAGAACATAAATGTATATTACATGATAAGGCCTAAAGAGGAAGTAATGCGCATTATGGCTTTAGACGGAGGTTTAAAATGAACGGATTACAGGTGATTGAGTACAAAGAACAGCGAGTTTTGACAACGGCGCAACTTGCAGATGGCTATGGAACAACAGCGATACGAATAACTCAGAGCTTTAATAGGAACAGCGATAGGTATGTTGAAGGTAAGCATTATTATTGTTTAGAGGGTGCTGAATTAGCGGCTTTTAAGAACGAAATATCAAATTGCGATGTTGTCGCGGGCAGAGTTAACCGCTACTACCTCTGGACAGAAAAAGGCGCGCTGCTTCACGCAAAATCGTTGAACACCGATAAGGCCTGGGAGGTATATGACCAACTGGTGGAAACATACTTCCGTGCAAAGGAAATGCTGACAATGCCAAAGACATTATCCGAAGCGCTCTTTATGGCGGCAGAGCTTCAACGGCAGATAGAAGAAAAGCAACCGCTTATTTCGTTTGCGGAAACGGCTGCAAAGTCAAAAGACAGTATACTCATACGTGAGCTGGCTAAGATATGCAGCAAAAACGGTATAGAGATAGGCGAGCGGCGGTTGTTTAAGAAGCTACGTGAATGGGGCTTGCTTATGAGCGGCAAAACAGAGCCATTCCAGGAATATGTTGACAGAGGATATTTTGAGGTGTCCGAGGGAACGCACGAAACAAATGATGGCGTGAGGCTGCACAGGACGACACGTGTGCTTCCCAAGGGGCAACAATATATCATGAACAGGCTGAGAAAAGAAGCAGCTTAAAACGAGCTGTGGACGGTAATAACGAACAATAGATAAAACCGCAAGCGATTGCGGTTTTTCTTATGCCCAAAAATCGAAAGGAGGCGGCAAATTGGCGAGCAAAACACTAACGGCTGTATTTAAAGCGGTAGACCAAATGAGCAACGTTATGGATAAGGTTGCGAACGGCGCAGATAAGATGGTAAGCAAGTTCGACAACACTACAAGCTCCGCGAACAACTCATTCAACGCAGTGGTGAGCGGTTCTGAGAAAGCGGCGCAATCCATAAACCAAGCCGCAACAGCCACAGATTTTTGGACAGATAAGTTAGGTAATTACGACAAAAGCGCAATGCTGGCCACATTTTCCGTAGAGGAACTTGTTGAACAGGGCTACATGTCGGAAGAGGCGCTGGCGGCTCAGGCAAGCGCTGCCGAGGACGCGGCCGATAGCTTAAATAACGCGGCAAAGAAAACCGAAGAGGTGGCCAAAGAGACCGATAAGGCGACGGAGGAAGTTGAAAAATTCGGTGATTCATCCGCGCAATCCTTTGGTGAGCTGGAGTCACTGTTAGCCAGCGCGGGTATAGGGATATCACTGCTCGCTATTGGAGCGGCATTCATGGAGGCAGGCCGTGCGGCAGGGGAGTTTGAGACGCGCATCGCCGCTATTGCTACTGTAGCCGATACCTCACAAGCGAGCATAGGCCAGATCACTTCCGATATTATGACGTTATCGCGGGATACCGGCCAATCGGCTATAGAGCTTGGGAAAGCTACGTACGACGCCATTTCAGCAAGCGTAGATACTGCAAATGCGGTGAGCTTTGTTGCCGACGCGAACAAACTTGCGGTGGGCGGCTTCACCTCATCCGCAATGGCGACGGATATACTCACGACCTCTATAAATGCTTATGGGCTTGCCGCAGAGGACGCTTCGCGTATATCCGATGTTCTCATTACCACGCAGAACCTTGGTAAAACTGTGGTGGACGAGCTGGCTCAATCTATGGGGCGCGTTATTCCTACGGCGGCGGCCTTTAATGTGGATATGGAAAATCTGTCCTCGGCATTTGCAATTACGACCTCCAACGGTATAAAGACAGCCGAAGCGGGCACATACATAAACCAGATGCTTGTTGAACTGGGCATGGCGTCCAGTAACGTAAGCGGCGTGTTGATGGATGAAACGGGCATGGCGTTTGCACAGCTCATGGAGCAGGGAAATTCGCTGGGTGATGTGCTTCAGATAATAAAGGATTCTGTTGACGGTGACACCACGGCTTTCCGCAACCTTTGGGGAAGCGCTACAGCTGGTGCGGCTGCGCTGTCATTACTTAACGGCGGATCGGAAAAATACAATTCTACCCTTGGTGCAATGCAGAACAGCGCAGGGGCTACCTCTAAAGCATACGAAATAATGGCTGGGACGACGGATTTCGCGGCTAAGAAGATGAGCAACTCGTTTGAGAACCTTAAAATAGCTGTAGGTGAAGGGTTTAACAGCTTAATGAAGCCGATATACGAGGTTGGCTCCGCTGCTATGGATGCGCTTAGCGGGTTTATGAATGAGTATCCGGCCGTAGCGCAGGCGATTACTGCGTTGGCGATTGGCTTGGGGGTGGCTACCACAGCTATTACCATATACACAGTTGTAACAAAGCTTGCAACAGCTGCAACAGGGGCATTAGGCGTATCGGTAGCTGCTGTATTGTGGCCAATTGCAGCGGTTACAGCCGCAGTCGCAGGCGTAATAATGATTATGGATCACTTTAATAATCTAAATGAAGAGTACAATGAGCTTGCTTCGACATCCAAGGCGAACTATAACGAACTTGAACGTCTTAATGCTGAACACGAAAAATATGTTGCGTCTGGTGAAGGCGCATCTGAGGCGGCAAGAAATTTAGAAAACAGCATAAACGATTTGACCACGGCATATGAAAATAATCGTATGACTATGTCCGAGTTTTTGGCGAATCAAGATGCTT
This sequence comes from uncultured Christensenella sp., assembly GCA_964464145.1. GTDB lineage: Bacteria > Bacillota > Clostridia > Christensenellales > Christensenellaceae > UBA5399. The sequence goes on along the minus strand of CAYXFB010000116.1, from coordinate 1,593 downwards.
TGGCAAGCAATCATGAATCAATGATGCAAAATTACAGCAGCACTACAAATGAAATGGGTACTCAACTATCAGGTACTATAGCATTAGTAGATGAATTGCGTAATTTAAGCTCGGCTTCTGATAATGTTACAGGAGCGCAAGAGCGCATGAAGTCCGTGCTGGATGAAGTTAACAATCGGCTGGGCACAGAATATAATGTTGCGGATTTGCTAAATACCGGAAACTTCGCCGAAATAGAAGAAGCGGCTAATGCTGTAGCTGAAGCTACTGAAAAAGAACTTGCGTTTATGACGTGGACGCAAGCGAAAGCGGAAACAGCCAATTTGACAAAGGCTCGTGATGATGCAGCAAGAGAGCTTGAAGCCGGCGCAAAATTGCTGCAAGATGAAATGAGCAAACCTTTCGCTAATCTTATGACTATAAAAGATAGATATGATGAGTTGCAAACTCTACAAGCTGAATCGGATAGAGCAGCGCAAAATTTGCAAGACAACGCAGATATAATAGCCGAATGTGATACTAAGATTCAAGGTTATACGGCCTCGGTGGATGAGGCGGCCGCCGCACAAGACGCGTTAACCCAAGGCCAGACAGCGGCAAGCGAGACAATGAGCGGTATAGCTGATGAAGTTGTGGCACTGACAGAAGCATATGACCAAGCGTTCGCAAGTGCGCGCAGCGCTCTTGATGGCGCGTTTGGCATGTTCGACAAAGTTGAAATTAAGCCGACATTCGAGATAGACAGCAGCGTTATTGAATCGGAGGTTACAGGCGTCACCGATACTATCAAAGCACGGTTTGACGAACAAGCCACTGCTTTTAATGAGTACCGGGCAAACCTCGAAAGTGCTATGGCTATGGGAGTAGATAAGAATCTGCTCTCACAATTTGCTGATGGCACGCCCGAAAGTATGGGCAACCTGCAGGCGATTGTCGGTGAGTTAGAGAAGCTCAAAGAGACGGGCGGCAATGTACAGGGTGCCGTAAACGATATTAATGGATCTTTCGCCGGATTAAATACCGCCAAAAATCAGACGGCAAACGTCATGGCAGAGATACAGACCGATTTTTCTACCAAAATGGATGCCATACTGAGCAAGACACAAGATACGATTAGCGGTTTGAAGCTGGATAGTGATGCGGCTGCGGCGGCGCAAGCCACTGTTGATGCATATATTCGCGTATTAAACTCCGGAGTTGATAGAGCCAGGCGCACGGCTTCAAGCATATCGGCAGCAGCGCGCAGCGGATTTAATACGATGGGTATTCCCGTAGCTGGCAATGCTTTAGGAACCACAAACGCCGAAGATGTATTCGTCGCTGGTGAACGAGGCCCGGAATTGATTGTAGGGCATCAGGGCAGCACAGTGTTCCCAACGTCCGAAACTGACCGCATAATATCGGCGTTGGGTAACAGGGAATTTAATGTGGCGCCCTCCGGCGGGTTTGCGGCCAGCGCTCAATCCGAGCCGATGACCGTGACCAATAATAACAACAAGGTCATCACGCTAAACCTGCAGGGTGGCGGGAAAATATCTGTACCGCGCGGCGCCAGCAAGAAAGAGATACTGGCGATCATGCAGGATAACATTC
>CAYXFB010000115.1:0-5433 GCA_964464145.1 uncultured Christensenella sp. | reverse complement strand
CGGTGATTCAGACGAGTGGGGCGGTGAGAGTGTAATGTTGGTAAATAGAGGTAGGGGAGGGAAATCACCTTTAAAGCCCATAGTAAAAATGGCAGTCGCAGAAGAAAATCTGTCCAAAGGCGATAAAGTAACCGTATATAAAGGGCGATGGAACAGAACGTTGGATATAGATATCGACACTTCAAGAATATCCGTAACAGATAATCTTATAGTTGGAGTCTCAAATAACGCTCCATACCTATACTGGTATCAGAAAAGGTCGGGAACTTGGGTTAAGGGTGCAAATCCAACTACACTACCAGCAAGCGCGCCGAGTGATATTATTACTTACAATAATATTGTTTTTGTGAGAGTGGGTTCGAATGAAGTTTGGATATATCAAGTCGTTGGGAATTCTTTATATTATAGAACCCAAATATCTCTAACTTATTCCGATATGAAATTTAGGCAAGGCGTTGGCGCGCATGGCAACTTGCGGTTTATAACCTTCGAGGGTGTGATATCGGGTAATAACCCGTACAGTCTTGCACAAGTGTTGTTTTACGATATTTATACTTATACGGCTAAACTTGGGAGGATGCTAGTATCAACTGCTAGTCCGGGGATGTACGAATGGTGCAATGGTTGTTTTGTGAATGGCAGTAATACATATTATTTGATATATAGAACAGAAATTGCAAATACTTCATATTATCTTATAGGAGAATTTAAAATCAGTGGCGTGGACGGTAGCAATAACATAACGATTAGCGGTTATGGAGAAAATAATATTCCTATTGTTAACTTGGAAAGTATAATTAGCAAATATAATCGGGTTAATGCAAATAACCAAAAGACACTGCTTACTTTGGGGTATGGATATGCGAGTTTGCATTCAAAAGATATTTCCGAAAAAACAAAAGTAGTTGCTAATGCCGATACTGCAGATATCTCAAGCAACTTTGTAGCTATAAATGCAACCTATTATCCTACAGCGGGAAATAATGCAAACTATATAGCGGTAGCAAGAATAAAAGATATTAGACAATCAGATGTCCATAAATATTACAAAATATTTATGGACTTGCCACCAACGGACTATCTTATAAGTATTGGTGATTCAATAATCGCCATAAGGACATCATCTAACTATGTAAACGTATATGAGTTTGATGATGATTTGTATGTAAGAAAAACAGCAACAATAAAAGATAATTATGAATCAATAGACAAAAGCGATGTTGGAATTGTCGTGGAAAACGCGGCCGTAGAACAGCGTGTGGAAATAAACATTTATTTTGAGCTATAGTAGGAAACCGTAAAATGAAAAATGGAAACTTTTGGCAGACAAGCCAAACACTCAAAACCGTAATCGCTTGCGGTTTTTATTATGCAAAAAAATAGGAGGAAAATAAAATGTTTGAGTATGTAAAAGACGCGGGGATAAAGCCCGCAAGACCACTGACCAAGAGGCCCAAGACGGATCTCATATTGCTGCACATGAGCGGCAGCGACAAGGACACTGTTAAGGGTATGGATGAATGGCACAAGAAAAAGGGTAACCGCATGATAGACTACAATTTTGTAATCTATGCCGACGGCACGGTGTGGAATGGCCGGGGTCTGGAATACGAGGGCGGCAGCGTCAGCAATTCCAACGCACGCACTAAGGGTATGAACGCACGTGCTGTGGCCATATGCTGCGTGGGCAACTTCAACGATCACGGAATGCCTGCGGCGCAGTTTGAGTCGCTCAAGCGGCTGGTGGCCGATGTAGTGAAATACTATAAATTCGCTTCAAGCAGCCAGATAATAAACCATCAGGAGGCGGCCGGCTACGGCTACACCGATTGCCCGGGCAAGCATTTTCCAACGGAAGAGATACGCGCCTTTGTACGCGGCTATGAGGGAACAGCCGAGCCCAGCTTGCCGGAGATAGAGCCTGCGGGCGCGCCGGTGTATAAGGTGACGGTGGGAACGCTGAATTTCCGCAAAGAGCCGGATGGAACTATAATTCGTCAGCTGCACCGTGGGGATTTAGTGAAGCTTGATAGGTATGTCGCTGGTGATGACTGGGCAAGGGTGTATCACAATGAAGAGCTGGGCTGGGTATGGCTCAGCTACATAGGAGAGTAACGCGCAGGACGCTTGGAGGAAAATACTATGCCCGTGGTGATTGAAATCGTATTGATCGTAATATCCGCTGTTTTGAGCGCATTGGTCGGCAGGTTGATATACAAAATAAACAAGCGTGACGAACGTGCGGAGGAGCGCCAAAAAGAGATAATAGAGGGGAGGATAGCGGAACTAAATTACGTAGACAGCGTGGGTACAATGGCGCACCGAACCGCCCGGGCTGTACAGAACCAAACCAATGGCAACGGCGAGCTGACCGATGCCATAAAATACTATCAAGACAGTAAGCATGGTCTTGAAGATCACCTGCGCAAGCAACATGCGCGGGAAAAATAATAAGGAGAATTGCATTATATGAAGAAAATCGTATCTATATTTGTTGCTACGCTGGCGTTGAGCCTTGTGCTTATACCGGGCGTGGCAATGGCCGCCGGCGAAGTGCCGGGGGCGGCCAATCTGCTTGACTACCTCAAGCCGGAGCTGCTGGTGCTCATACCAATGGTGTGGGGGCTGGGGCTTGCCGTAAAGGCGTCCAGCATACAAAACCAGCGTATACCGCTGGTGCTTTGCATTGTGACCGTCGTTGTGGCGCTTATTTATGTGTGCGCAACATCTTTGGTTGCAACGCCGCAGGAAATCGCGATGGCCGCATTCCTTTCCATAACGCAGGGCGTGGTGGCATGGCTGATTGCGTGGTCATTGTATGATAAGGTGATAAAGAAAGATTTGATTGTGAATAACGACGGTAAGGGCTGAGTAGCCCGCCACGATAAAAGCTCCCGTTTCGAGACGTATGTGCTCGGGATGGGAGCTTTTTTTTGCTTTTTACGGGGCTTCCAAGTACCAGCGGTTGCTCGAAAAATACAAATGAAACTGCCGGCCGCCAATCATTACGGTGTAGCGATATCCGGAAACGCCTATTTTCATGCTGGCGCCGGGGCAAATATCTACAACACGATCGATTGTCGCCACAGCTTCATTTCCGGATTCGTCGATCCGCTTTAACTTTATAGGAGTAATTTCGCCGGAAGGGGAGAAGTCGGCCCGGACCTTTACTGCAAATTTATCTGAAAATTCCATTTTGTGTACCTCTTACATGCAGGTGGTCGTGCCCGGAGGCATGACCGGAAAAATATTGGGGTCGAGACTGCCCAGCTCAAAGTCTTTATACTGGTTGCAGCGCTTTATTGCATCATAGCCAAATCGGCGCTTTATATCATCTATAGCACGCTCAAGCTTTTCTTCCTTTGCGCGCCCGGCTGCGTCATTGAAAAGGTCAAGCTGTACATATGTACTGCTGCTTATGGTGCCTGTGCCGGATACGCCGATGGATCGCAGCGGCGCTTTGTTATAAAAATTATAGTTATCTTTGAAAAGCTCAAGTGCGGCCGATCGCAGTTCCGTGGCAATGCACGTCGGATGCTTCAGCTTGCGCTGCCGGGTGAACCACATGAGATTGGTATCACGAATGCTTATGGATACAGTAGTGGCCAACAGCGAATGAAGCCGGAGCCGCGCTGCGATATTTTCGCATAGAACGGTGTAGGTGATGGACACATCATCAAGGCACGTAATATCTCGTGGTGTGGTGGTGCTATTGCCTACGCTCTTAATCACAGCTTCGTGCCCTTTGTGATGTACGGGAGAATTATCTAATCCGTTGGCATATATATGCAGGTATTCGCCCCACTTGCCGAGCCAGCTTTTTAGGCGGTCTACGGGTTTGCGAGCTATATCGCCTATAGTATATATGCAGTGCTTTGAAAGCGTATTTCTCGTGGCGCGTCCTACACCAAGCATATCATGCGCAGGCATATTCCAGACAGTTTCCTTATAATCTTCTCGGGTGAAAACGGTGGTTCCGTCCGGCTTAAGCACATCGGAGCCGAGCTTTGCAAAAACCTTGTTCCAACTTACGCCCACCGACACGGTTATTCCAAGCTGGCGTTTAACGCGTTCGCGGATCTCGTCGGCGATCTGCCTTCCATCCATGCCCAGGAGTTTCACCGATGCGGTGACATCCAGCCACGCCTCATCAATGCCAAAACGCTCTATGCGGTCAGTGTAGATACTGTAAATCTCATTGACGATACGGTCACTGTAGCTCAAGTATAGAGGGTAATTAGGCGGCACAATAACGATATCGGGGCACTTTGCCCGCGCCTCGGCCAAGGTTTCGCCGGTTTTAATATCATACTTCTTTGCAATGTTGTTTTTGGCCAATATTATGCCATGTCGCATTTCGACTTTGCCCGCGACTGCTACCGACTTGTTTCTGATGGCCGGGTTATGAAAACACTCTATGCTGGCGTAGCAGGAATTCATGTCACAATGTAGTATAGTACGCTCCATTTTAATCACCTCACTTGAGAGAGTGTATATATTATATATCTATAAAAAGGAGATGTAAACCGTAAATATCTCCCAATACGGTAGTATAGCAGAACGCTGTGCAAAAAAAGGTCACGTTTTATAATGTTGTTGGTTCGGGTATATATAAAAGAGGAGATGATGCGCATGTGCGGAAGATATTACCTTGAGATTGAAGAAAGCGAAATCCGTGAGATAATAGCGGAGATCGAAAAGCGCGGGGCGAATGAGCACCCGGAGATGGCGGTTAAAACCGGTGAGATATTCCCGACAAACCTAGCGCCGATCATTGCTATGTATGAAGATGGCATAAGGCCGGGTGCCATGATGTGGGGATTCCCGCGTTGGAACGCACCGGGCGTGGTTTTTAATGCGCGACAGGAAACGGCACTTTCGAAGAATATGTTCAGAAAGTCTCTGCTTGAGCGGCGTGTTGCCGTACCCACGTCCGGTTTCTTCGAGTGGAAGAGCGTGCCGGGTCAGAAGAAAAAGGATAAATATCTGTTTCGGGAGCCGGGTAGCAGCATTTTATACCTCGCTGGATTCTATAATATTTTTTCAGATAAAGATGGGCCAATTGCGGAGCGATTTACAATACTGACGACGGCGCCTAATGATAGCATGGAGCCATATCATAATCGGATGCCGGTATTAATTGAGCGATCAGAAATAAAAGACTGGATTATGGACAATGATTTTCAAAAATATTTGGAGCGCGTTCCAGGTAAATTGGAAGCAATAAAAGTTTTATAAAGCCATTAAAATTAGTAAGAAATTTGTTAGTTATTCGATGTTATTCTATGCGTATCAGTGCTACCTTAGATCACGAAATAGCGGTATTAAGCTATTTAAAAGAGAACTCTTAATCAGGGTGTCCGGGGTTCGAGTCCCCGAAGGTGTACCACGCAAAACCGTCTAACCAATAGGGTTTGGGCGGTTTTTTGTTTT
>CAYXFB010000114.1:0-5569 GCA_964464145.1 uncultured Christensenella sp. | reverse complement strand
TGCAGGCCAAGGGCGCGGGACAAAAGGTGCGCGGACTCAAGCACAAGAACTGGCGACCTGACCTCATAATTTTGGACGATTGTGAGAATGATGAAAACGTGCGCACGCCGGAGCAACGGGCAAAGCTGGAAAGCTGGTATTACAAGGCGGTTAGTAAATGCGGCGACAGCTACACGGACATAATTTACATAGGCACGCTGCTGCACTATGACAGTTTGCTTGCCAAGGTGCTTAAAAACCCCGGATATGTGAGCCGCAAGTACAAGGCGGTTATGGCATTTTCGCGGGCGGATGCGCTGTGGAAGCGGTGGGAGGAGCTGTATGCCGACCTTTCGGACGCGCAGCGCACAGGGACGGCGCGGGCGTTTTTTGAGGAGCACAAGGCCGAAATGCTGGCGGGCACTGAGGTGCTTTGGGAGGAAAAACTGAGCTACTACGATCTTATGGAGATGAAGCTGACCGAGGGTGACGCGGCTTTTAATAGTGAAGAGCAGAACGAGCCTATAAACCCGGAGGATTGCTTGTTTAACGAGGAGTGGTTTGAGTATTTCGAGCTATATAATTTGAATCTGGCCGATAAGCGGTATAGCTTTTACGGCTTTGTGGATCCGTCACTTGGCAAGAGCAAAAAGAGCGATTATTCCGCTATTATTACCGCCGCGCTTGATACGGATACGGGATATCTTTACATTGTGGACGCGGATATTGAGCGGCGGCACCCTGACGCGATCATTGACGCGGTCATAGCCAAAGCCGTGTGGATAGACACCGAGTTTGGCAAGCGGTTTGTTAAATTCGGCGCGGAGACCAACCAGTTTCAGTGGTTTTTGAAAGAGCAGCTGGTGAAAGAGGCGGCAAAGCGCGGCGTGTATTTGCCCGTGGTGGAAGTGCACCAGAGCGGCGACAAGACCATGAGGATTCAGACGGTGCAGCCTTATGTGAGGAACAAGGTGGTGCGGTTCCGCCCCAACCAAAAGCTGCTTTTGGAGCAGTTGAAATACTTCCCTATGGCCGACCATGACGACGGCCCGGACGCGCTTGAAGGTGTGCTGACACTGACCGTGAAGCGGGCTAAGCGCAAATTAAGAGGGTTTAGAAGCATATTTGATATCTGAGGAGATTTTTATGGAGTATGTATTTGAGGGCGAGCAGCTGACGGCGGAGCACATTGCCGAATTTGCCAATAAGCATATGGGCGAATATGAGCGGCTTGACAAGAATTACAAATATTACGCGGCGGCTGCGCGGGTGAACAAGCTGCGCCTTACGGACGACGGGGCGGACAACGATGTGAACGCCAACCTCGCCAAGTATATCACCGATGTGGCCACCGGGTATTTTATAGGGCTGCCGGTGCAGTATGTATCTGATGCGGAGCAGGTGGTGCCGTTGCAGCGGGTGCTGGACGCAAACGATGAAATGGCGGTCAACTATGAGATTGCCGAAAATATGAGTATAGCAGGGGTGGGCTATGACGTTGTGTATATTGACGTTGACAAAAACATACGCTTTTGCGCGGTGGATCCCCGAGCCGCTTTTTTGGTGGTGGACGGTTCGATAGAAAAAAACGTGCTGGCCGGGGTGCGGGTGTGGAAGGACGCGAAGGGAATCAGGCGCGGCGAGATATACCGGCCGTTTTTGACGCAGACCTTTGTTTTTTCCGGCGCGAAGCTGGATATATCGGGCGAAACACCAACGCCGTTTAAGCGCGTGCCCATGACGCAATACAAGAATAACCGCCATATGAGCGGGGATTTTGAGCCGGTGAAAACGTTGATTGACGCATACAACAAAACACTGTGCTGCGTCTCCGATGATATTGAAAACACGGCGGCGGCATACCTCGCCCTCACCGGCTTCGACACACCCGATGAGGATGCGCGCCGGTTTCTGAAAGAGACGCGCATAATCACGCTGCCGCAGGACGGCAAGATAGAGTATGTGGTGAAAAACCTAAACGATTCTGTGATTGAAAACCACAAAGCTACGCTGCGGCGGGAGATATTGCAGATAGCCTGCGTGCCGGATCTGTCTGATGAAAACTTTGCGGGCAGTGCGAGCGGCGTGGCGCTGCGGTACAAGCTATGGGGAATCGACCAGCTTTTTGGCAAGAAGCGCAGCGGTATGGAAAAGGGACTTTTCAACAGATTGAGCCTTATTGCGGACGCGATCTATGCAACAAAAAATATACAGATTGGAGATATATCAATGAGCGTATCGGTTAAATTTGTGGCAAATATGCCCAAGGACAAGACGGTGGATATTGAGGACGCGGTGAAGGTGGCGGGCATGGTATCCGAGCAGACGGTGCATGAGATGCTGGCTCCGGCTACGGGAGTTCGTGCCGAGGATGAGAAAAAGCGCATGGAAACCGAAACCTACGCCGATGGCGGTGCAGCGGATTATGAGGCCGACCTTGCCGCCGAAGCTGAGCCGGATGAGGAGACATCCGAGGAAACGGCGCAGGTGAAAACGACTAAAACACGCGCCAAAAAGGCGTAACCACCCCGCCCTTTGGGCACCCCTCCACCGGAGGGGAATTATTAGGAGCGAGGCATGAAAAGTACGGAATACTGGCGGCGGCGGGCGCTTAAGGATAAGGCGGCAAGCCTTGCTGATGCGCAGCGGCTGATCCGCGAAATGCGCGCGCTTTTTGCTGACACGCAGGCGCATATGGCGGCAACGATTGAGCAGATATTGACATCTATGGGTGGCGATTTGGCGGCGGCGCGGAGCATAATCAGCGCACCGGAGCTACAAAGCCTGCGCAGAAAATATGGGCGGCTGCGGGATATTGCGGCGAGCGGGCGGGACAACGGGCTGGCCGGAAAACTGCTGAGCGATATGTACAAGGGCGGCAGGGTGAACCGGCTTGACGCTATGCTGGAGCAGATTGACTATTACGCCGCACAGCTTAATGGCGACGGCGTGGGGATCGTGAGAAAAAACCTGCTTAACAGCGCTGCGGGTGCGTACTACCACAAGATGTATGATTTTGAGCAGTACGCCGGGCGCACGCTTAACTGGTCTCGCCTTGACAGCGGCAAGCTGGAGCAGCTGCTGCGCTACAATTGGAGCGGCAAGCACTGGGAAGACCGCTTTGGCGGCCACGTTGTGGATTTTGCCGAAAAAGTGAAGAGCGCTATAGGGCGCGGAGTGCTTACGGGCGGCAGCGTGGCGGACGTTACGCGGGAGCTTACAAAACTTACCAACATTGAGCGGTACAACGCGGAGCGTATTGCCCGGACTGAGACGGCGTATATTGCGGAGCGCGCCAACGCTATGGCCTACGGCGAGCTGGGCGTGACGCATTACGGGTACCTAGCGGAGCTGGATTTAAAGACTTCGCATAAATGCGCGGCGCTGCATGGACAGGTGTTTGCGCTAAAAGATGCGGTGATGGGCGAGAATTACCCGCCTGTGCACCCTAACTGCCGGAGCACCACGGTGCCCGAGCTTGACGCTGATGACCCGCAGATGCGCGCGGCGGATGGCGGCGCGAGTGAGATCCCCGCTGATATGAAGTTTAATGATTGGTATGGCCAGAGGGTGAAAGGCCGCGGTAAAGGCGATAACGCATTTAAAGATGCGTTTGGAGAGGATGCCGCGAAAGTGCTGTATCCCGAGTTGAAACCCAAGGCCAGAAATGCTATGATAGAGGCGCATAATGACGTGCTGAACCACGGCTTGCTTACGGGTAGGGAAAAAGGTATTGTGCTGGATGGGCGTACTGGAAAGCGGTTGGGCGAAAGTACAGGCGACAAGCACAGCGTTGAAATGGAAGCTCTCATCTCGGCGAAAACAAAGCAGATTATATTTGTGCATAATCATCCGAGCAGCGAAACGGTATCTTTTGGGGATATCGTAAACATGATCCAAAACCCAATAATTGACACTACGGCGGTGCAGGCGCACAATGGAACATCTTACGCGCTGCGGATTGGGAACGGGCAGCGGATTTTGGGAGCGGCGGAAGATATAGAGCGTAAACTGACTGAAGAATATCAACATATTAGGCAAAGCGTGGACACAAAGAATATGACGCAAATAGATAAACGTAATTATATTATTGAGGAGATGGCAAACCGCTATGGCTGGGATTACAGACGATACGATCCGTGAAATACATCGAAAGATTGACCAGGAAGCAGAAAAATACGTGATACTTAACGAGCGGGTGCGCGCACGCTTCACGCCCGAAGAGATTGAGCATATCCGCGCGGTGAAAAAGCAGTACAGCCAAAAGCAAATAGACAAGCATTTGAACCCAAAAGGACTGCTTATTTTTCTTGCTGACGGCGATCCGGACGACCGGGATCAATACTACTACGAGTATTATATGAAGCTGCTGGAGTTGCCGCTGAAGAAAAAGCGCAAATAGTAAAAACATTGTGAGGTGACGTTACCATGTATTTTGATATTCTGACGGATGAGATAAAAAATTTACTGGAACAATATGAAGAACAATTTGGGGAGATGCTGCCGCTTATGGAGTGGGACGGGAGCCCCGATGAATTGGTGGCGGAGCTGAAATCATGCATGGAAAGCGGCGTGCCGTGGGAATCCGACCTTCCACCGGAGTGTGATATTTAATTGGTATTCTACTGAAAAGCCCTTTTGCGGGGGCTTTTTTTGATTGAGAGAAAAGGAGACATTGCTATGACGGAAAAAGAACTGTATTGCCTTGGCTGGCATTTTAAATTTTATCATGAGCGGTATTATGACGATGCTCAGACTGATAACGCTTGCATAGGTTGCAAACAACATGATGTGTGTCTCAATCCGGATACGCGGGAATTGGAAATGTTTTGGGACATGCGGTGCGCGCTCAAAAACGAGTTGGGAATTGATACGGGCACTATTAGCAGATGGGACAACGACTGAAAATAACGATTACATATAAGAGCCGAAAGGCTTTTTTTGTTTGCAATTTTTGCGGCGAGATGCCCGCCGTGAAGAAATATATAATAAAGGAGTTTTGATTTTTTTTGACGACAAAGGCAAATTACGAAATAAAGCACGGTGACGCGCTGACGCTGATACGGACGTTTGAGCCCTGTAGCTTTGACGCGCTGATCACAGACCCGCCCTATGCATCGGGCGGGGCGACAAAAGCGGAGAAGAGCAAACCCGCGAACGAAAAATACTCTAAGGCGCAAAACCCGCTCCCCTCTTTTGACGGAGACGCGAAAGACCAGCGGAGCTGGACGCGCTGGGCGGCTGAATGGCTGGCGGACGCGCGCAAGGTGTGCCGTGAGGGCGCGCCCGTCTGTATGTTTATAGACTGGCGGCAGCTGCCCGCTGCTACCGATGCGCTGCAATGGGCGGGCTGGATATGGCGCGGCACGGCGGTGTGGGACAAAGGCAATTCCCGCCCGCAAAAGGGACGCTTTAGGCAGCAGGCGGAATACATTGTGTGGGGCTCTAACGGCAATATGCCGGTGAACCGCAACGCGCCCATACTGCCCGGAGTGTTTCGGCAGGGTATGCCCTCTTTTAACAAACGCATACATTTGACGGAAAAGCCGCTGGAGCTGATGCGCGAGGTGGTGAAAATAACCGAGCCGGG
>CAYXFB010000113.1:0-5686 GCA_964464145.1 uncultured Christensenella sp. | reverse complement strand
GCTAGTAACAGAGCCTTTAAGGCGTATAAGAAATACCACCGGCTAAGCCGGTGGATTTTTATTTACTCTGAAAATATATGGAAATACTTGTAATATACGCTAGTATGTGTTATGTTTTGGTTATCCCAATATTGCAGCTATAGTATAAGACATAATATTATTTTGTATCGATAATATTTTTTGATTTGCAAGGAGGCAAAAAACCATGGATGGATTATTGAATGTATTGGCAAGTATTCCGCCGCAAAACGTAATTACCAGGACGGAGAGCCCAAGCGGGAATCAATCACACAAAGAGCCTATGCAGGTAAGGATAGAGGATATCGAGGGCGGTATAAAGCTGCAAAAAAATGTAGTATCGTTCAATAGCTCAAGTGTGCATCAGATGGACGGAACAATAAGCACTACGATGGAATTGTCTCATGAAGCATACAAGCTATTGTATGCTGCGGGATATATAGACGGCGAGGTCACGTTTGATTTGGGAAAGAAGCCCGCAAAATACCTAAACGGCGAGGAACTGCCAAAGTTTGAATATGATTGGGATTCTGCCGAGGGTCTGCTCAACAGCATTTTTGACAGCATGTACAGAAACACGCCTGACTCTGAAAATAGGTATAAAAAAATAGTATTACATCTATATGCGCCCGAACCCAAAGCGCAGGTTGAAACCCCGCCAGCTCCGCCCGCAATTGATGAGGGACGGATGAAGGTGGGAGATAAAATTTATCCGGGCAAGAAAAATTACGGGCCGGCGGAGGAGCCTGCCTATGATGTTACGCTTTCAAGCCGCGCGGGCGTGCCGAATGTTGAGTGGAGCATGGAAGGCGTGGAGGTGGAGCTCAAAACCGACGAGTTTAGGTTTGATGCAGATTTTGAAGTTATAAAGACGGAAGATATTTTTGCGGAAATGGAAGCCAGAGACGAAGAATTCAAAAAGTCTAAAGTTATATTTGAGTTGTCTTGTTCGTATATGGGAAATGCTTTCCAAAAATGGATACGAGATTTTAAGTTAGCCACAAAATATGCGGCTACTGACAGGGCAAAATTTGAAGAGCTTGCCGATGCTGCACAAAAAGAATACGATGATGCAATGAAACCATTTTACGAGCTCAATAGAAAGTATGCGGAGGACGGCGACTACGAGGCATACATAAACTCTAGCCTGTTCGACCCGTACAGGAAGCGTGTGTTTGGCGAAGAAACAGAGTGATCGGTGTGTCGAAAATATGAGAGCTGTGGCCTTGCTGCGGCTCTTTTTTGTATATCGCTCATTGAATAGTCCCGCATAATTTACAACTTTTTCACACAAAAAGCCGCCATATAGCCTATAATATATAATGAGATAAGTATTGGAATATGCGTTTTAGAGCGCCCTTGCGCGGCTCAAATATTGCCGCCATGCTCAATATATGTTATAATAGTATGAATTATTGTTTACGAAAACGTAATATTTGACAAGGATAGAGTAACGCAAGATGCAACATTTTATGTACAAGGAGTGTATATGACAAAGGCTTTACCCAAAAAGAAAATATTGGCGGGAGTGATCACCGCTGTTTTTATGTTTGCTTTCTTCACGCCCATTGCAGGGCTACAGACCAAGGCTATGGCGGCTGCCCCGCTCATAGTGATAGACCCCGGCCACAACTACAACAAGGGTTCTGCTGACAGCGGCGCCATAGGAATGGACGGAACAAAGGAAGCCACGCTGACGATGCAGCTTGCGCCCAAGGTGATAAAGGAGCTGCAGAGCAGAGGCTACCGCGTGATGACCACGCTGCCCGTTGTGGATGGCGTGGAATCTCTGATGACACCACCCAACATAACCACATGGGGGCGCGCAAAGGCCTCAAACGATGCTAAGGCTGATCTTTTCTTGTCGCTGCACTACAATCAGGACGGCAACGCGTCAACCAGCGGATCGCTTATATTGTACGATTCGCGGCAACTGGTGCTGGATACTCCCACGCGGCAGGAGGTGGGGCCGCTGGCAGGCTCCAATCCGGCGCTCGCGGCAAGTGTTCAGCCAAAATCTTTGAAGCTGGCAACGGCGCTCCGTGACAAATTTTACGCAATAAGCGAATTCGACATGAAGGGCAACCGAGCCACGGGCTTGCAAAATCAGGGTGCGGACGTTTACACATACAACAACGCCCCCGCCGTAACCATAGAAGTGGGCTTCATAACAAATTCGACCGACCTCGCCAATTCTAAGGACGGAAACAAGCAGCTTCGCGTGAGCAAGGCCATAGGCGAAGCGGTGGAAGCCTTCTTTGGCGGCTCGCCCGGCCCGGACAGCACGCCTCCCACCATAGGCTCACTGGCGCTGGGCGCTTCAAGCCCCACGGTTAAGGCGGATTTCACGCTGCGCGCAAAGAATGTGGCGGACGATAATTCGGGTGTGGGCAGAGTGCTTTTCCGCGTGATACCGCCCAGCGGCGCGGAGAAAAAATATACGGCGACGGACGAGGGGGACGGCAACTGGCGCGCCACCTTCAAGCTGGCGCACTTTGGAAACAAGACGGGCACGTATAAAATAATCGCCTATGCCTATGACAACGCGGGCAACTTCACAAAGACGGCCACGAAGCGCATAGAGATATTGAACGACAATGTAAAGCCCACCATAGGCTCGGTGGCGCTGGATCAACCCACGCCCACCGTGGCTTCAAGCTTCAAGATACGCGCAAAGGGCGTGGCGGACGATTCGGGCATAAGCACGGTCAAGTTCCAGTTTTGGCCGGCTACTGATACGTCCAAGGTGAAAACGACTGTGGCGGCGCAGAGCGGAAGCGATTGGGAAGTGATGTTCAACCCGGCCGATTTCGGAAAGCAGCCGGGCAGATATTACGTGAAGGCCATCGCATACGACAAGCGCGTAAATTACGCTACAAAGACGGTTTATGTGGAGGTTACCGCGGCTCCCGTGACCGATACGAGCAAGCCCACGATGGGCGCGCTTACCTTCGGCGGAGGAAGCCCCACGACCCAGACCAGCTTTACCATAACGGCGAAGGACGTGGCCGACCCCTCCGGCGTGAAGGATGTTAAATTCCGTCTGGCAAACCAGAGCACCTCGCTTGCTCCCACAAAGAGCATAACGGCGAAGGATGGCGGCAACGGGCAGTGGCAGGCCAACTTTAGCATAAGCGATTTCGGCGGATATTACGGAACCTATAAGGTGAATGTGTACGGCACTGACGCGCTTGGAAATACGGGCGTTATGAAAACGGGCGAGTTCACCGTTAAACCCTATCTGAGCCAAACGCCCATAATGGGTTCGCCGCAGGCCACGGTTGACCAGATGGTGAACTATTTCATGAGCAACGCGGACGGCTTCCAGTATCCCACATACTATCTGGAAGCGCCCATAAGCACCACACTGCGCCAATTCGCGCAGATGTATTACGATGTTTCCGTGGCGGAGGGCGTACGGCCGGAGGTAGCCTGGGTGCAGATGTGCCTGGAAACCAAATACCTCCAGTTTGGCGGCGACGTCAAGATAGGCCAGTTCAATTTTGCCGGTCTTGGCGCTACGGGCGGCGGAGAACCCGGTTACGATTTCTCCAAGGTGTACGGAAACAACGCGGAAGGGCTCAAATATGGCATAATAGGCCATGTGCAGCACCTTAAATGCTATGCCAGCAAGGAGGACGTATTCTTCAAAAACGGCGGCAAGCCCATAGACCCGAGGTGGGATGCGGCGGTAAGCGCGGGATATCGCGGTATTGTGAAATACGTGGAGGATCTTGAAAACAACTGGGCGACCACGCCCGCCTACAGCAAATATATATACGAATGTCTGGCGCGACTGATGACTCAGCCCGCTATGGCTATGGCGGAGGTAATGGAGGAAAGCCTGGCCGAGATCGAGGCGGAGGGGTTGGCGGCCGTGGAGCAGCCGGACGCAACGCCGGACGCAACGCCGGACGCGCCCGAATCTGCCCAGCCGGATGATAGTGTCGAGCCGGACAAGGGCGACGAAGGCGCGCCGCTGCCCGCGCCGCCGGCTTCGGACGAACCGGCGGCGGATATGGAAGATACTCAATAGCAGATGATTTCAGGGCGAAGCGGTAAATTTTTATACGCTTCGCCCATACTGGTTTTTTTGAAGAGTTTTTGGCAGTATATATAGTGTATTGTGCTTTTAATAAAGTTGTATTATACTATATATTGATTTTTCACACCAATTCCATTTAAAAAGTGCTTGTGCTTTTTATAGCGCGAAGCGCGTTTGGAATGGCATGAGACGCGTTCTGCGCTGATCTTGCGCAGAACATGCCACGCCGCAGGCGCGGCGCTTCCAAAGAAAACAGACGTTTTCTTTGGAATTAGTATTAGATGATATCGCGCGGTTATATCCCCACATTCTTTTTTCCGGGGAGCGCGGGGAGGTACGAAAATGAAATATGGCAAAAAGCATCGCTTACGCAGATTTACGCTGAAAGCGCAGCGTGCGTTTAGAAACACGGGTGCGAAATTTCGCTCAATGAAGCGAAAGAGCAAAACTGTATTGGCGGCGGGTATAGCCGTTGTGGCCGTTGCCGTTGTGCTGCTGGTGGTTTTCGTGGCAAAGCCCACACTGCCGCAGCTTCCCGGCGGCAAGGTGGCGCTTGACGCTCAGCAGGTTCAGGCACAGCCTATGGCAGAGCAAACGGCGCAGCCCGCGCCCACGCCTTCGCCCACACCCGTTCCCACGCCTTCGCCCACGCCCGACCCAACGCTGAAGCAGGGCATGGAGAGCGAAAAGGTGAACAAGCTGCAGGTGCGGCTGATGGATCTTGGTTATCTTGATATAGACGAGCCCACAAACCTTTACGGACCGGCCACAAACTATGCCGTGCAGCTTTTTCAACGCCAGCACGGGCTGGAACAGGACGGCGTAGCCGGGCCTATGACGCTGGAAAAGGTGTATGCGGACGACGCCAAGATGTATACGCTGCTGGAGGGAACTGAGGGCAACGACGTTGATCTTTTGCAGGAAAGGCTCAGTGAGCTTGGCTACCTTGGCAAGAATACGGGCTATTATGGTTCTGAAACGGTGGAGGCCGTCAAAGCTTTTCAAGAGCGAAATGAAATAGGCGCGGACGGCAAGACGGGTCAGGTAACGCTGGACCTCATATATTCGGCGGACGCGTTGCCCACCGAGGAAAAGGCAAATCAGGTGCGCCGCAGCGGAAGCATAAAGGAATTTTTGGCGGTGGCGGAAAACCAGCTTGGCGAGCCGTACATTTGGGGCGCTTCGGGCCCGGACTCCTTCGATTGCTCCGGATTGGTGACATATTGCCTGCGGCAGGCCGGCTCCACAACAGGCAGGCTGAACGCGGCGGGCTTCTCGCAGAATTCCAGATGGGAAAAGATAACGGATATGGACGATATGGAAATAGGCGACCTCATATTCTTTTACAACAATGGCAAGACTCGTGTGGGGCATTGCGGCATATACATAGGCGATGGCATGATGATAGACGCCTCCTCGGCCAACGGTAAAGTGGTGAAGAGGTCTTGTCGCAGTTCATACTGGGAAAGCCATTTTGTGAACGCGCGCCGCGCGTGGTAACCTTGTGAAATAGATATCAAATATACGTTTGAAGCGCCGTTTGGGCGCTTCTTTCGTTTTGCACAACAAAAATAGGCTCTATGTCAAATGTTGGGGTAGAGCAGTAAACTAAAGCAAGAATAG
>CAYXFB010000112.1:0-6143 GCA_964464145.1 uncultured Christensenella sp. | reverse complement strand
GGACGTAAGTAAGGAAAGCATTGATACCGCAAGGGCACAAATAGATTCTGCAAATACAGAAGCGCAGAAGACAGGGAAGAGCAACCGAAACTTTTTAACTAAGTTCTACAATACTGTTTTTGATAGAAGCGGCGGTGCGCGTGGAGTGATAGTTGATGGTGTGGAGTTTGACGGGAAACCGTACGTTGTGATGCTTAACAAAAATGTTGTAAGAAAAGTTGTATCTGACCCCAATATGTCTATTGAAAAACTTGCGCTTTTCGATATGCTGGACGATGTTGTGGAAAATGGCAATTATGCGGGGAGCGGCGAATATGGGAAAAATGAAAAATCAAAAGGTAAAATACGATATGATTATTTTGAAACGCCAGTTTCCATAGGTGGACAAGATTATATTGCTGCCTTTGACGTGGAGGTACTCCCGACATCAAATAATTACAGGACACATAAGGTGATAAACAAAATAGACTTGACACCAATTTCGAGCACCGACACGGCTCCCGTAGCCGCCGTGAAAGAAACTGAGTCAAGTCTTTCCGCTAATATTATACTTCCAAAAGAGAATGATGTAAACAGTAGAAAAGAAAAAAACATATTCCATAAATAGCGAGGCGTTTAACGCGCCCTCAAATATTGCGGATGCTGCAAAGGCAAAAAACACCGCCAAAACCATACAGCAAAAGTATAACGTGACGCCCACATACAACCCCGGCGAAACGGTGAAGCTGGTAAGCGGCGAGACCGCAAGGGTGACGCAGCGCAGCGGGCAATACTATATCATAGAGACGCAGCAGGGCAATGCGGTAGCGAAGAATACGGACATTGCCGAGGTGGTGCGCGGTGCGGCGCAAGATAGGCCACATGATGCTTTGAGCGGCGAGGGGGTTGGTGCAGCGGCTGGTGTGGGGACTGCTGAGGAGGGGGTTGCGAATGGCGAGGGAACTATAGCCTATAGACAAGACTATGATGCGGATGATGTACAAAGAATCCGCAAAGAAGGTAAAACTTTTAAAAACATTGTAGCTAATATTGACACAACAGTATCAGAATTCTTTGACAGATGGAAAAACGGTAGAAAAAGCCACGAAGGTGAAAAGTTGGAAAAACTCTATTTAGGCAAAACTACGGATATAGCCAACGAAGATATTTCGAATATATTGGGTTATGATGTTGAAGGGCGTGATTTTATCATCACTAACGACGGTATAAGACATATATTTGACCATCACGGCAATAACCAAGTTGAGATAAATCGCGGAAACCTACCACTCACCAAAGAAGTGATTGATATGTTGCCTGAGATTGTAGCTAATCCTGATGATGTGAGAAAAGGTGAAATGGGTAAGGACGGAAGGCAAGGAATAGAATTTGAAAAAAGATTGCCAGATGGTTCAGTTATTTATATACAATTTGATAATAGTGGAAGAGGAACGCTTGAAGGGAAAACATTGTACATAAAAAAAGGGCTCTAAACTAAAGATTGAGGTAAAAAGAAAAAAGAAGAAACATAATGCTTCAAAATCTTGCAAACTAAAAAAGAGCCCTCCCTCGACGGAAACTACTCCAAAAGGAACCATCACCTTACGTCCGAAACGGCCGAGCCTGAACTCTTTACTAATATTATAACCCCAAAAGAATGTGATGTAAATAGGAAAAACGAAAAAAACACCGCTAAGGCCATACAGCTATTTTGAAACGCCCGTGACCATAAACGGGCAAAGCTACATTGCGGCATTTGATGTGGAAGTGATACCAGGCCATAACAATTACAGAACTCACAAAGTCATAACAATAATAAACAAAATAGACTTGGTTTCTGTTCCCAAGTGGTGAAACGGCTCCAGTAGCCGCCGCACTTGGAAACAGACCAAGTCTTTATATTGATATTATAACCCCAAAAGAGGGTATTGTAAACAAGAAAAACGAAGAAAGTACTGCAAAAAGTTGGCGCAACCCCCACATACAACCCCGGCGAAACGGTGAAGCTGGTAAGCGGCGAGACCGCAAGGGTGACGCAGCGCAGCGGGCAATACTACATCATAGAGACGCAGCAGGGCAATGTGGTGGCGAAGAAAACAGACATTGTGGAGGTGGTGCGTGAAACAGCTCAGGGCAGGGCAAATGGTGCTTTGAGCGGTGAGGGGGTTGGTGCGGGGAATGCTGAGACGGGGGTTGCGAATGGCGAGGGAACTATAGCCTATAGACAAGACTATGATGCGGATGATGTACAAAGAATCCGCAAAGAAGGTAAAACTTTTAAAAACATTGTAGCTAATATTGACACAACAGTATCAGAATTCTTTGACAGATGGAAAAACGGTAGAAAAAGCCACGAAGGTGAAAAGTTGGAAAAACTCTATTTAGGCAAAACGACTGATATAGCAAACGAAGATATTTCGAATATATTGGGCTATGATGTTGACGGGCGCGATTTTATAATCACAAATGATAGTATAAAACATATTTATGACCATCATGGAAACGATAAAGCCGAAATAAATCGCGGAAACCTACCACTTACCAAAGAAGTTATTGATATGTTGCCTGAGATTGTGGCTAATCCTGATTACGTAAGAAAAGGCGATATAAGCAAGGCTGGAAAACAAGGGATAGAGTTTGAAAAAAACTTGCCAGATGGCTCGGTCGTATACGTTCAATTTGATAATAGTGGAAGAGGAACGCTGGAAGGGAAAACGCTGTACATAAAAAAGAGTCCTACCTCGAGGGTAAATGCTTCAAAAGAAACTAGTACCTATACGTCCGAAACGGTCGAGCCTGAACTCTTTACTGATAGTATAACCCCAAAATAGGGCGTTGTAAACAGTAAAAACGCAAAAAACACCGCCAAAACCATACAACTATTTTGAAACGCCAGTGACTATAAACGGGCAAAGCTACATTGCCGCATTTGATGTGGAAGTGTTGCCCGCATCAAACAGATATAGGACGCATAGAATCATAAACGAAATAGACTTGGTTCCAACTTCCACCACCAACACGCCTCCAGTAGGCGCCGGGCCAAAAGTTGTTTCCAAGTGGTGAAGTACCTACCGTAGGCACCGCACTTGGAGATGAACCAAGTCTTTATATTTATATTGTAACCCCAAAAGAGGGCGTTGTAAACAAGGAAAAACGGGCAAAATACCGCAAAAGTATAACTTGACCCACCACCTGCAACTCTGTGGTAAAGTTTTACATGGAGGGCTTTTTGGCTTGTTTTGACAGTGCAGAAAATATATAATATGAAGTAATGATTATATATCGTAGCGAGAGGGAAACCCAAATGAAAAAAGTAGCCATAATAACATTGCTGGTATTCACGAGCTTGATGCTTTTTGCTTGCGCGCCGGGAACTGCCGCGCCAACCGCGACTGCGTCTCCGGCCGCTGCATCTGCCGCGCCTGCCGCTACCGAGGCTCCGGCCACATCTGCCGCGCCAACCGCTCAGACAGAGGCGCTTACCAAGGAGGACTTTGACATTTATGAGGACGGCAAATGTATATTAAAAAAGGAGAACTTTGAAAACAATGCCTTTTTTTTCGCAAATGAGTTAACGGAAAACTATGCGGAAAGGGAGCTTGAGACAAAGCGTGGCATAAAGATAGGCAGTACGGCGCAGGAACTGGCGGAGGCGTATGGGGATATTGTGTCAGATTCTATAGGCAAAAGCAAGAAGGAGGGTATAACCTACGCCGAGTTTTTGGCAAATCAAGAAGAGTATGACAATGGTGAGAAAAATCATGATTATATTGTAACATATACCGGTGAAATGATAGACGGTGTGTTTAATGTGGTAACAGAGTCGGATAAACAGCATCTAAAAGATATAATAGCTATGGGCAAGCCGGCAATGAGCTATCACATAATTTATGATATTCTGGATGGTAAAGTGCTTGATATCAAGATAGCGATGATAGATATAATGAGCCTTAAGGATATGCTGACTGGCGCGACCGAGGCTCCTGCCGCGCCAACCGCTCAGACAGAGCCGCTTACCAAGGAGGACTTTGATATTTATGAGGACGGCAAATGTATATTAAAAACGGAAGATTATGAGTACAGCGGATTTTTTTTCGCAGATGAATTAGCTGAAAATTATGCGGGGAGGGCGCTTGAGACAAAACGGGGTATAGCAATAGGCAGCACAGCGCAGGAAATAGCGGAGGCGTATGGAGATATTGTGCCTTCGCTTATAGGCAAAAGCAAGAAGGAGGGCATAAGCTATGCCGAGTTTTTGGCAAATGAAGAAGAGTATGATAATGGTAAGCAAAATCATGATTATGTTGTGATATATCACGGGGAGCTGATTGATGGTGTTTTTAATGTGGGAGCAGAACCTGGAGAGCAGCATTTCAAAGACGTAATAGCTATGGGCAAGCCGGCAATTAGCTATAGCATATATTACAATATTCTGGATGGTAAAGTGCTTGATATCCAGATAGCGATGCTGGATATAATGAGCCTAAAAGATGTGCTAAAGTAATTAGTAGTATAAATATACAACTAAAAGGGCACGCCTTAGGCAAACGCTTTGCTTAGCGCAATCAGAAATGAAGGTAATTTACGAGAATAGGGAAAAGGTGCGGAAGATTTTCGGCAGGACATAGAAAACAGCATATATAGCGCGGAGAAACAGTCTGATAAGCAAAATCGGGCTGTTTTTGGTTGCAAAAAAATATATATGAAAAATGTTGTAGAAAACGATAAAACAAGGAGATAAAAAATGTATACAAAACAAAAAAACAGGGGTACCTATCGCTCTTACGACCCAACGACCGGGAAAATGGCTGTAATGAACAAACCGACTGAAATAAGCTATAACTCTACAACGGGTGAAACGGAGTACGTAACAGAAGAGGAACAGCCCAAAAAGAATTGGCTTGCGGAGTATTGGTTGCAGCGGAAGAGACGCGAGGAGGAAAACAGGCAGAGGGAAGACGAGGAAAAAGCCATGAGGCAAAAGGCGCTCTCATACGACCCGGTTACAGGAGAAAAAGCGTATCAAACTGATAGCAAAACAACACAAAGCAGCTACGACCCCACAACCGGAAGATTTTCGATTATGGCTAAAAAAGTGGAAAACAGGCCGGAGGATATAAAGACACGGCCGATGCAGAAGAATAGCTATGACCCGGTGGCAAAAGAATACTCGGTAATGCTGGACAGATCAATAATACCGCCAAAGGAGAGGGTGTATGACCCGGTGGCAGGCGAATACGCCATTATGGATTACAGGCTGGAAAAATATGACTCCACATATAGAGAGCAAGCGCAAAACGCAACTCCCACGGTGGACTGGCGCGCCGAAATTGCGCGAAAGGCGGACGCCGACCCTAACAGGAAATATAGCACTGTTACATACAATAAGGATGGCAGCATGGATATAAAAACCACGATAGAGGCGGTGGGATATGACGCAGACCCGGCGAATAATGAGGCTATGAAAAAACTGAAAGATGAAGCCCTAAGAGATTACGATCAAGAAATAAAGTACGTGCAGGCACAGATTGATAATCTGTCCGCCGAGGCAGATAAAAAGCGCATGGATACTGCCGGAATAGAAGCGGAGGCAAAGAAAAAATTTGAAGAAAACAACTCGGAAGGTAGTGTTTGGGATTATTATCCTCTTGCAAGCGCCGAATGGGAGCAGGATGTTGTACAGCCTCTAGAGGATCAACGCATGGCCTTGGAGAAAGATCTAGCTAAACTTGAAAAAGACAGGAAATCGAAGGAGCGCGAGGTGGATGAACTATCTTATGAGGTTGTGGCGGAAAAGGCTCCGGATTTTGAGCGGTTAGCGCAGGCGGGCATGAAGAAGGAAAAAGAAATAAGGAAATATATGGATAAAACGGACGAGGATAAGATGAGAGATGTATTAAATTCTTCTGTTTTAGCTGTAAACGAAAGCTATCGCTCTTATTTGGCTGAGGATGAGTATAAGGTGTATTGCTATTATTTGGAAAAAGATCCGGCGCTGGCGCAAGAATATTTTGAGACGCTGAAGCCGCGGCTAACGCAAAGAGCCGCGACCTATTACGCGGACAATCTGGACGATATAGAAAATGAAAATTTTGAAAATGCTGTGCTTATAGCTATGTCCGGAACCGCAGGGCTTGAAGAGGCGGGGCAGGATTTTCAGGACG
>CAYXFB010000111.1:0-6221 GCA_964464145.1 uncultured Christensenella sp. | reverse complement strand
CTCGCTATTCTTGCTTTAGTTTACTGCTCTACCCCAACATTTGACATAGAGCCGTTTTTTGTTATTATTTATGTGTTGCGGCTTGCTTTTTACCAGACTCATCTATATATCTGCCGCCATAGCTTCAGTCCAAAGCCTCTATCAGTATAGGCCTATACCGCAGCCGCGTCTTCCCCGTTCTTCTTTTCACTAGATGTACGCTTTACGGTAAACAGCGCCACCACAAGCTGGATTGCCAATATCACAACCATAAGCAGTGTCCACTGATCTGCAAATACCATAGGCTTGCTTATATCCTCCGTAAGCAGGAAGGCTATAACAGCTCCAACCGCAGGCAGTATACTCATCAGCCGCATAAAGCCTTTGCGCTTTAGCCCAGCCTTATTATCATCGTCCCTTTGCTGTGCTGTGTAACGCTGCTCTTCCTCATCGTTCTTTCGCTTGCCAATGAAGTACCCCAAAAGCAATACCATCATTACAGCGCATGTTGCCGCTGCCAAAATCAGGTTCAACAGCGCCCAGCTGCTTGCGTTCAGCATACCTCCCAGCGGTATCTGCTTTTCACCTAGATCCGTGGTTCTCCCCAGCGGATTTTGGTTATTTCCAAGCCGAGTTTGCGCCGCGTTGACACCTTCAGGTGGTTCGTTTGCATTGGCCTGCTCATCTGTCGCCTGATCTGCCGCATCATTCGGAGCCGCCGGTGTATCCGGAGCCGCAGGTGCGTCCGGAGTTACCGGTGCGTCCGGAGCGACTGGTGCGTCCGGAGCGACTGGTGCGTCCGGAGCGACTGGCGGTACTGGAGCAAGTGGCACTGTAGCCGCATTTATTGTGAACGTGCCTGTATCCTCATTCACAACATAGTTATCATTCGGCGTATATGAAGCCGTTATTGCGTATTTACCCACCTCTTCACCAATCTCGCGGCTGAGTTTGTAACTTATTTCATCCGTATCGTACACAAGGCCGCTCACGCTTGCTGTGAGTTTTGGATCAGAAGCCCCCATAGTTTTCCCGGCATCATTTATATTGATGATTGCCTGTGCCGGGCTTATTTTAAAGTCTTGCGGCAATATCTCCACATCGTAATTTTGCAGGGTATTTTCAGCCGTTACACTTATAGGATATATGCCAACGTTTTTGTTATTTGGATCGGCACGCCGCGTGCTTACCGCACCCAGCAGGTCTTCCGTGTCCGTTCCCTGCAGCCCCATCACATTTATGGCTACAGGAGAATCCCAGTTTGGCTCATTTTCTCCATACACTATACCAGTGTAATTGGCGGAAAGCGTCAGCTTTGCCTTATTTATTATGAATTTTTCTATGCTTTGCCTGTCTATTTCATAATTGGAGGTTACCTCCGCGCCGCCGCGCGCAACGTCCAATATCCTCACTTGATCACTTATGGTCATATCATATTGTCCGGCGTTTGTGCCTGCTGCCGTTGCTATTCCACTGACGCTGTGACCCTTTATCAATCCGCTGTTAGCCGCGTCCCGCGCAGGGTTTTGCATGGTGATATCCTGCCATTGGCTGGCAGCTGCGCTCTGCTGCGCGCCGCTATATATCACCGAAACCGGCGCCTCTGCCTTTACGGTAACAGGCCTTGGTCTAATGTTTACAAAGGTGCTCAGTGAAGCCGCCGTCTGCCCGTCCACACTTATATTTGCCGTAACAGCAGTGCTGTCCACCACATTTGTAAACAAGGGGGCTGTAAAGCTCTGCTGCTGATCGCCATTCGCCGTTTTATAGCTGTATACAACGGAGTATTGATCCGGCGCCAGTTTGGAGCTTGTGACCTGCACTGCAGAGGCAGTCCCGTCATACACCTTGTTTATATCGTTTATGGAAAAACCGGTACTGTCCACAACCCAAGAGGCGTACAGAGTAAATACATCTGCATCGCTTCCCAACGCGGGCATTTTGAAGCTGTGCGCCTGCCCATCGTAAATATGCTCTGGAATAGACGGGTTGTTGCTGGTATTCGCCCATCCGATAAATCTGTAGCCGTTACGGTATGGTACTGTGCCAAAGCTCACCAAAACATCGGCTCCAGCTTTATAGTATGTGCCGTCCGCGGGAACAGCATCTCCGCCGTTAGCGTTGTAAACCACCCGCCACGCAGGGCTCACCGCCAGCACGCCGGGGTGCAGTTCCACTTTTTCACTGTAGTTGCTGTTATTGCACACAGCATCTCCCAAAAAGTTTATTGTAAAATTCCCAGAAGCGGGATCAGCCGGATCGTACTGCGTGTACATTCCAAAATCGTCTGACAGCTTCAAGGCTCCTTCTACAGCCGTTTCTTCACCGGGAACAGCGCCAAGCATTGTGTAGGTATAGGCCGGTACCTCTCCGCGCGTTATTTCTTTGTTGTCTGCCTGTATTTTTATTTTCGCAGGAGTTATTTCCACCACGCCGTATTCCACATCAGAATCCAGATAGCCGTTTGCCGTTGCCCTCACGTATACCTTTTTACCTGTATCCGCTGTATCCTTATATTCCGGGCAATCTTTACCAAAGGGGCCGTCCGCGTTTTCACTGTATTCTATGTCTACTATGTTCACGCTTGCGGAAACGCTTTTTATCCCCGCGTGGTTCAAGCCATCATATATACCGCTGTACCCCTCCACCGTCAGTCTCAGCTTTTCCATTTGACCTATTGTGAGAAGCGTCTCATTTCTTATTATTGTGTAGTTGCCCGAAGCCTCAGTGGCATTTACAGCCTTTATCAAATAATCGCCCGCGGCTATTGCCTCTGCCGGCCCATCATTGGCAAAGGTTCCCAGATCAACATTAAGGCTTATACTTTCAGCGTTTTCATTGTTTGCAAAGTCGGCTGCAATATATGCAAGCTCCGGCGCCGCGCCCGTACATACAGCGCTTATTTTGCCGTTGCTCGGCTCTGCCGGGCTGCCGTTTGCCATAATTGTGGGCGTTACGCTAAGCTCCAACGGATTTATCACTATGTCCGCGCTGCCCTGTGCCGCCGCATCTTTATAGGCAGCCTTCACGAACACCCTTTGTGGCGCACTGGCCGGAGCCTCTGAAACATTGGTATACTCCGGGCTGCTCTGCAGCGAATATTCACCCTCCTGCGCCGAATATTTTATATCCGCATCCTGTGTAACATCCGCGCCGCCGTAAAATACAGACACGGCCACTCCGTGAGGCGCACCGTCATACGTCCCATTGAAACCGGAAACTTGCAGGGTTAGCTCTTGGGGAGCATTGGCGGTAAATATTGCGGTATAGGTTGCGTCAGACATTATTGGCGGGTTGTCTGCGGGTATTTCGGGAACCCAATGAGAGAATGTGTACCCTTTTTTAGCATCCGCCACGGGTGTGGGTACTGTTATATAGGCGTCATTCCAAAGCGTGCCCTCAATTATCTCGTCATAGGATGTATCACCGCTTAACGTTCCACCCTCGCCCGCTACAAAGTTTATATTGTAGGTGGCATCATAGGACAGCGCTTCTTTCACAAATACCGGATAAAGCGTAACCTCAGTGCGTCCGCCAAAATCAAACGCGCCGCCGGGCAAATAAAGCACACCGTCACTCAAATGCTTTTCCAGCTTCTTTTGTGTGTTTATTATATTTATGTTACTTTCGGTGGTCCAGTATTCAAAATAGTGACCGCCGTTATCGTGCGTCACGCGGTTACCCACTGCAAGAGTTATTTGCGGCTCGCCAAATTCTGCCGTGCGTTCAGACTCTGCAAGAATATCTGTATACTTGCCAACGTCATATGTCAGCTTGTATGTTTTTGTGCCGCTGCCGTTATCTTCGGATGCCTGCCGCGCTGCGGCATTAGCTTCATACGCCGGTTCCTCAGTTATTGCAAAAACATCCGCGCCCGCGCTTTGAACGTCCGCGCCTTCATTCTGCGCCTCCATCACCGCTTCGCCCTCAAATATTGAAATATCTTCATTAGATACTGTATTATCTGACGCAGCAAGCGTCGACAAGTTTATGGACATCACAATAAAAACAACCGTGAGCGCTATTACCAACAACCTGCCTTTTTTCAGCTTATACCTTTTTTTCATAATACATCGCCTCCCAATATATATGAGCGATTCCAAGTATTGCCACAATTATGCACATTATTAATGCTATTCTATCTATCTTATAGTTACATAATAAACCTTTAAGGTTACATATGCGTTACATATCAAAGTACCGATATGCTCGACCATAGAATAAAAAAGCTTTATTTTTGCCTTTTTGCTTTGCGGCAATATTTGTTATTATGAAGTTATCTCAAACAGGCTGCATGTGCGGGCACGCTCATAAAAGCTGGGCAACACGATGATTCAGCACATAACGCACGTTATCGCTGTCATTGTAAAACCGTGCCTTCATTCTATCCATAACAGAATTTCCCAGTTTGTCGTTTGATACGGTGGGTAGCAGCACCACATATTGCAGCGGGCTGTAGCGGGCAATTGTATCTCCCCTGCGCAGCCCGTCCTTTAATACGTTCAGCAGTCGCTTCATCACCTGATCCATTTCGATGGGTTCTATGGGCTTATCATCCTGACGGCACACTTCTGTAAGCGCAAGATACATAGGCGTATCCATACGCTTCATATTGCTGATTTGAAGGTTATATATCTCCCTAAAAGCAGTATATTCACAATACATTGCGCCTTCAGATTCATTGCCGTTCATAAGCTCCTGCTGGCTGTGCTCTATGTTCATGTTTGCGTTTTTATTTGCGTGTATTATTTGATAGTATATATCCAAAAGCCCTTCAGAGGGCTTCATTCCCATATGCGTGTACTGCAGGCTGGTAAAGTTTTGATATTGCTCCAGCGCATCCTGGCTCTTACCTATTTTAAGCAGGGTGCGCATCAACTCCATGTTCATTTCAGAATCAAAAGCATCTATATCAAGCGTACATTTGCATACCCTTATAACATCAAGATATCGCTTTTCCTTACCCAACAGCTTTGTGTATTTATACATAGCCTGCATATACATATTGTGATAATAGAAGCTTTTGGGTGCTATCCATGATTCCATATCAGAATTGGCGAGCATATCATCTACGTAAAGGCTTATCACCTCTTCAAAAAATGCACTGGTTTCATTTGTAAGTTGTTCCACATCAGATATTTTGCGATATAGCTTCTCCAGCCGCACTATATCAACGTAGCATTCAACATCCATGCTCCACATATATGCACACGGTTTAGTTACTATTGCGTTATTTAGGTCATATGGTTCCAAATCTTTTCGCAAACGGCTCACAAGCGTTTTAAGCGTATTTTCAATGCTCCTATACCCCTCGCTTGGCCAAAGCACTTCGGCCAGCTCGGAAACAAGCACCAGACTATTGTGGTTTACAATAAGATAGCCAAGTAAATTTGTCTTTTTTCTGGCACTTCTAAATGGCTGTACAATATCTACCCCGTCAACAAATATTTTTAGTTCTCCAAGCGTTATAATTTCTATATGCTCCATAATTTCCAGGCACTTGCCGTACAAGCTGGTAAATTGTTAACATCAAAAATGCAGATGCTTGCATTCTGCGTATTGCCGGTCACCTCCCGCAAAAAGAATACTGCCAAATCCGTAGCAAAATAAAACTTTGCTCCGTATATCGAGTTTTTTAAAAATAGAGTGTGCCGCAAATTCGCTGTTAAGGCAGAATGTTAATTAGTTATGTGTATATTTTTGATGTCAACCGCACCTTACTATCCCTTTATTATCAATTGATTATATCATATTTCAACCAAGCACGCAAAAATTATTTATACACCGCCAAATAAAAGGACTGATCCGCTGTTCTAATTCCGGTCGCTCAACTCTTAATATATTAGCTGCCTATGCTTTCATAAGCCTTCGCAAAACTCAGACCTGTTACGTTGTACCCCTGTGTCGTTGTCGCCGTATATGTTGGTCACGCCCTCTGCAAAGTCCACTTGCAGGTTGCGTATGCCCTTGAAATTGGTCACGTTTACTCTCATCTTTACCCCAAAGAAGAGGAAAAAGCCGTGACCATCTTGAACTAGATCGTGTAGAAAACATGTATGTATAAAATAAAAAACCGCCTTATACAGCGGGTTTTACTGTGTATTGTTTCCTAAAAATATGCCAAAGTTTACGAGCACAAAAGAAAAAATCGCGCACTACGGTACGCGACTCGTGTCCAGCTTCAAGCTAATGGTGGAGATGAGGGGAGTCGAACCCCTGTCCGAAAGCCTGTCCAGGCAACT
>CAYXFB010000110.1:0-6236 GCA_964464145.1 uncultured Christensenella sp. | reverse complement strand
TCGCATATAAGCGGCGTTATATACCCAAACATGAAGCTATTATATCATCAAAGCGGAGGCGTTTCCAGCGCGCCGCCTCCCAAAACGGCTTGTTTTCGCCATAATTAACACTTTATTCATATTTTATACAAAGCAAAAGCCCTACCGTTCGTCGCAATGTAAAAATCACCCTTACCAGTATTTGACTCTGATGTAACGACTATGCTATAATCGTACCGTATCTAATTGAAAGGACACACATATATGCTTGATCCGATCTTCTGCTAATATCAAATAATTTTAACTGAAAACACTTTCACTTATGTATGCAAATGGATTTGTTATTATTTGTGTGTGTTTTGGTGTGCCGAAATATAAGGACGATGAAACGAGGTTAATTATGTTTGATAGAAAAACACAAGAAGAAGTAATATATGAAAATATAAAAGCGGCAAGCAATGAGGAGCTTGCCCGGGAAATTGTTTTCGGAAAAAACTCAAAGGCGCTTGATAATGCCGTCTGGGTAAAGGAGACCATGCAAAAAATGGAAGAAGCTTTCGACAATGACACCCTTATCCAAATACGAATGGGCTGCCAATGCGGCTATGGAATGGATGAAAAAAAGACTTTGGTGAAAGAGCTCTATGACTCCGCGAACAGCATGGAAGAATTTGCTGATAACGAAAAGGCACATAATGCGGGTTTGTTTATACAAAACGGTGAATTGTTT
Source organism: uncultured Christensenella sp. (assembly GCA_964464145.1). GTDB lineage: Bacteria > Bacillota > Clostridia > Christensenellales > Christensenellaceae > UBA5399. Next base: position 5,527 of record CAYXFB010000110.1, on the reverse strand, counting down.
TTGAGTTTTCCCTTTTGTCCCTGCCCCATGCTTGCCGATGTGGATAAACTCGAGACGAAAACATGGTGCTACTGCACGCTGGGTTACAGCAAGAGGCTATTCGAGGATATCTGGGGATGCCCAGTAGAACTTGAACTCCTTAAAAGCGTGAAAATGGGAGATGATATGTGCTTGATGAAAATATCACCGCTATCCCCGATCTGGTAAAGTAATGAGCAAAAAAGGGAGCAGCAATGCTCCTTTTTTGTTGTATGACAGAAAACCTAAACATTTCAGCACCTGCGCGTCACTCCTTATACACCGTAACGCTTTCCACCGTCAATATAACGCCCTCGTTTGTGAACACCCTAAACTCCATCTCGTTAACGGAGCTGCCCAGCGTGAAGGGCATCAGCAGCGTCAGACTGCCCGCGCCGTCAAACTCCTCCTCGTTTATGGGCTTGCTTGTGAGCGTGGCTGCCGCGTGATCGGCCGCTATATCCGCATAGCCGAGGTCTGTCTGGCCCTTTCCGTCCACCAGCTTCATTTTTATTTGCAGCACATACTTGCCCTTGCTAAAGTAATTGTACGGACCGTAAAGCAAATAGTTTGGCTGCCCGTTTGAAGTTATAGACTGCCCGTCAGCCGCCATTGTACCATTCAATGTTTTAAAATAGGAAAGCGGTATATTGAATATACCCGTCTCCTCAAACTGTTTTATAAGATCGTTTTGCAATATGGACAGTATTTTCGTGCCATCCACATCTATGGAGTGGATTTCAGAATAACCCTCCTGCGCCATGTGAGATTCATTGCCCGCGGTATAGCGGAAAAGCTCTATGTAGAACTCTGCAGGCTGAAACTTCGCCTTGTCCTGCTCCTGGCTTTTCAGTATTATACGCGCCTGATCCTTGGGCGAAAATGACTTCGCCGGCGTGATAAGCTGCACGTCAGAGGATATCTCTATATCCTGATCCGGATAGTTTTCAAAAAGCCATTCAATAGCCTGCTTGGAAGACATTCTATAGTAGTCTCTGTCAAACTGGTCTGCAATGGGAATGCCTATTATGTTGAACATACTGTGCTCATACGGGTGGTTGGCCGCTATGCGCCCCGCGCCTATGGCCACCGCCGCGATCGTGAGCACGGGCACTATCGCTCTCTTTGCGCCGCCGTTTTCCTCCAGCTTCTCGTGCAGCGCCTTTATGCCGAAGCACATAACCACCACAAGCGGCACGAAAAGCACATACATATGCCGCCAGCCGAGGTATATGGTTATTCCCAGCAATATCTGCGCGAAGAAAAGCATAAAGAACATGAGGAAAAATATCCACAGCACTCTGTTTTTCACAAAGGCCGCGCCCCGCCCGCTCCTAAACAGCGTGGCAATGAGGAAGCCGCATCCCGCAAAAAACATTATTATATCAAAAATCGGTATTGTCACGCCCATCCAAGCGGGCAGGTAGTACCAGGGTATGGTTTCCGTGGTGAGCGTTTGTCCCATGAATATCATGGAATTGTTCGTCCACATGTCGAAGGCCGTCGCCTTGGACACAACCTGCTGCACGTAATCCACAGGGTTTATCCATGCCGCGGGTGCCAGCAGCAGCCAAAAACCTACAAAGCCGAATATTATTATTATATACGGCAATATCATGCGCCACAGGCTCTGCGGTTCAAGCTCCAGCGCGCGCTTGGCCTCACCGTCGCTTGCGAAGCGGCGCATAATATCCTCCACAACCATACACACAACTGCAGCCGCCAAAGGCAGTATGCCGTATATGCGTATGTTGGACGCAAAGGCGGTGAATATAACCAGCAGCACGCAATTGCCTATCTTTCGCTTGCGCGTCAGCACCCGCACCATAAAGAGGCAGGCCAGTATGAACATGGGTATGAAAAGCATATCCTTAACGTTGTAATATGAGGACGCGAAAAAATGCGGGAACAGGTAAAACAGCGCCGTTCCCGCAAGCGCTATGAGCTTGCTTTTAATGAGATCGTTAAGCAGGAAGAAAAGTCCCACCAGCCCGCAAAAATATATGAGAAAATTATAGATGTGCCGCATCTGGAAGATTTCCTGCGATGTCATTTTAAAATCGTGCGCGTCCTCGATCGCCACCATGGGAAGCTGCAGCGCCACGCCGTAGGAGCGGGAGCGGTAGTTTTTGAGGCCCTCACCCGTGCCGTCTTCATTCAGCCACTCGTCCGTTGCGCGCAGCTTGTCCATATTGCGGCCCAGCACATTTTCGTTTATGTATGTGTAATTTATGAGCGCGTGCTTTCTTTGCAGCGCCTCATCCACATTTACGGCGTAATCCGTATAAATGTTCAGCCCCACCACCATGACCAAAATAAAAAACACAAGCACCAGCACATTTACGAAGGTGCCCGCCCACGCTTTTTTGGTATGTTCAGCAAGAGCCATCAGTCGCGCTTCTCCTCATCTTTCGTTATGACCGCTTTAACGTGGCTTTCATCGTACCTCACGCGGAACAGCGCCGCCACTATCATGTCTCCCAGGAAGCCTATGGCGAAGAGCAGCCCGCCCATAACCACCAGCATCATGCAGAGGATAAGCAGCGGACGGCCGCCTATGCTGTTGCCCATAAACCACTGAACTGTAAGTGTTATTCCCAGCACAAGGCCGATCACCAAAAAGAACAGCCCCATCTTGCCGAAGAAATACATGGGCTTGTCAGAATATTTTGTGAGAAAGGATGTGGTTAGCGAATCAAACAGCCCGCGCAGATACCTGCTCGCGCCGTATTTTGACTTGCCGAATTTGCGCTCGTGGTGCTCCACCACTATCTCGGCGATCTTGAAACCCTTTTTGTTTGCCAGCACGGGAATGTACCTGTGCAGCTCACCGTATAGATCTATGCTGTCCACCACCTCGCGCTTGTACGCCTTAAAACCGCAGTTGAAATCGTGCAGCTTCACGCCCGACATCGTGGAGGTGAATTTATTGAACAATTTTGAGGGCAGCCGTTTTTCCGCCGGGTCTAGGCGGTTTTGTTTCCAGCCCGAAACCATGTCATAGCCCTCGTCCAGCTTGGCTATAAAGCGGGGTATCTCCTTGGGGTCGTCCTGCAAGTCAGCGTCCATCGTTATAACTATGTCGCCGGTCACGTGGCGAAAACCGGTTTGCAATCCAGTGGCCTTGCCCATATTGCTGCGGAACTGTATGGCGGAAACGTTGCCATCCTCCGCTGCAAGCGCCTTCATTTCATTGAGCGAACCGTCTGTGGAGCCGTCATCCACAAATATTATCTCATAGCTGTAGCCCTCGCGCCCAACAACGTCCATAATGGCCGCATACAGCTCTTTTAGAGACTCTTCCTCGTTATATACGGGTATCACAAAGGATATTTTTCTGTCCATCAATCAGTTCCCCCAACTCTACTCTTCACCGAAAAGACACTCAGCTCTTTTTACCAAACTTTATAACGTTGCGCACCGCCTTCATAAGCGAGGGCGTGTGCAGCAGTATGTTCGAAAAAGCCTGATTCGCAAGCGGGCAGGCGCATTCCTTGTTCTTTATGGATGTACGCACCGCCTCTGCCTGCGGCGAATACCACAGCTTCTGAAAATCGTAATTAAACTCGCGCAGGCTTCCCATCTGCTTTTCGTAGCCCAGCACGCAGCAGGGCCACACGCCGCCGTCATAGTTTATATGCACATTGGAAACGCCCGCGTAGCAGGGTATCACCTGCCGCTGCTCTTCCAATATTCGTCCGGCGATATCGTAATACACCACGCGCTGCGCCTCGGTAAGCTTCGTGTAGGCCGCCTTGCCCGCTATGTTTTCCTCTATTTTGCGCGCAAACCCCTTCATAAGCCGCTGATATGTCTCTGCGTCCGGCGTTATGGGGTCGCCCAGATTGAAAAACTCTGTGCGCTGCTCCGCAACCTCGTTGCGGTAGCTGCCCGCGTCCAGCGTGTGCACAAAATCCTCTATTTCGTCTAAGTGGTCTATATTGAAATTGGAAACCACCGTGCCAAGCTCCAAGTGGAAATTCGGGTATTCGCTGCGCACCTTTTTGAGCCGCTCTATAGTTTCAAGCAGCGTTTTAAAGTTGCCCTTCACGCCGCGTATCTCGTCATGCAGCTCGCCCACGCCGTCTATGGAGGGTTTTACGGTAAGCGTTATCTCCGGGTCGTACTTATTTATTATCTCAAGTATCTCGCGCGTCTTAGTTTCTATGCGCTCAGGCATTATGGCGTTGGTGGGTATGTGCACCAGCCTGGGCTTGAGGTATTTGAGCGCCAGCTCCACTATCTGCGGTATATCCTTGCGCAAAAAAGGCTCGCCGCCGCTTATATTGAAGAAATATATGGGGTGCATGGTAGAGAACACCTTTTCGATTTCTTCAAGCGTGAGATCGTCCTTCACCCTGTCCGGATGGTGGCGGTACATATCGCCTATCTGGCAGGTCTTGCAGAGCGATTGGCAGGCCGCCGTGATGGAGTATGTAACCGTCATGGGGTCTATTTTTTTTCTGCCGAAATACCTGCGCATTTTGTACTGCGTGAGCCTCGGCATTATGTTAGTTATAAAATCTTTCTTTTTCACAGCTATATCCTTATATCCACTTTTTTATTTCGCTTTGGCTCTTCGTGTCTCCTATCACCTCTTCGGTGATTCGCATCAGTTCCTTTGCCGTAAGCTCGTCGTATTCCATTATATACTTATATCCGCCCAGCTCGCCAAACTCCCTGCATTTGAGGTTGTAGGAAACTATCACAGTTGGCACGCCCAGCTCGTATGTAAGCACGGGCGCGTGGTGGCGGGTGAGTATGAGTATATCCGCGTACTGCGCTATGTTCTTTATTTCGTCCGCCGTCTGATAATCCTCCACCACTATAATGTTTTTCACGCCGTGGCGTTCCTCCGCCAGCCGCTTTATCTCGTGGTGTGCAATAACGTCGTTCTCCCGCTCGAATGTGGGATGTATGCTGAACGGCACCATCAAAATATCGTGATCGGGATAGCGCTCCGCCACCATTTTCATATACTCCACGCTCTCCTCCACGGCGGCGCGGGTTCGCTCCTCGTTTTTGGTGTAGCGGAAGTTGAAAAATATGAAGCGGTCGTGCTTCAGCCCGTATTTTTGCTTTACCTCGTCAAAGGTCATGTCGTACTTTTTGCGGTATATGAGCGCCGGATCGTGATGGAAATAATACTCCTTGCGGCCTATCTCCTCCAGCACCTTTATGGAATATTCGTCACGCACCGATAAAAGCGCCACCTTGGGCAGTGTGGCCTTCATTAGCCAGCGCACCAAAAAGTTGGGTATGAGGTGCAGCCCCACGCCAAAGACGATAGTTGGCTTTTTGCGCCACAGCATAACCTTCACGGTAACAAAAACGAACTTTCCGCGCGGCGTCAGCAGCTTTTTGAGGTAAGAATCAAAATCTATATCGTTTACCAGCCCGCCCGAAGCCAATATCTGCGCGTCACAGCTCATAAGTATGGGCTTTATGCGCTTTATTTTGAAGGGTATGGCCTCTATGCCATAGCTCTCCATCAAAAATTCGGGGTTGT
>CAYXFB010000109.1:0-6623 GCA_964464145.1 uncultured Christensenella sp. | reverse complement strand
CCTCTACGCCAAGCTGTAAATTGTACCCCGGCTTTAGTTGGCTGTTATGCATATGGTCTTCCTTGAGCAGCATTACTTTTGCATCTGCGGGTATCATCGTTGCAACATTGATTGGCAATACCACTTGATTTTCTGCTGTGAATACGTTATTTTGTAATTGTTGTAGGTTCATTTTAAATTCATTCTACAACAAAAAACAGGCTTGTGCTCACGCACTTGCCTGTTTTTTTGCTTTGAGCCTTGTTTCTTACTGAGACAGCCCCTTTTGTTATTTATACCAGTTATTTATATCACTGCACTTCTTATTTTTTATTTTATATCACTGTACTTCACGGCGAGCGGCAAGCTCCTCCTCGCGAGGCTTTTTTAGTACACGCGGCAACGCAAAGTACACCAGCGTCACAAGCAGCGCGGTGACCAACGTATCGTAGACCTTCACCACAAAAACTCCAAAGAAGCAAGCCAGCGCCTGCGGCAGATTCCAACTCAGCGCCATGTTATAGTAGTTTACCTCCCAAACGGAATCCGGAACTCCCACACCGTTTGTGCGCCATATGGTGGTCAGCGCGGACAGCACCGTGGAGGCGATTATAACCAAAACGATAGTGGTGACTATCCTGTACGCCAAAGATTTATTTTCCCTCCGCATGTTCACGCCCACTATAACGGCAACGGCCGCGCTAACCGAATAGTATATGAGCGTGCTCGCGTCACTCTTGCCTATGGCGAGGTAAAAATTGTTCACCAGCCCCACCACAAGTCCGGCGGCGGGCTCCAGCACAAGCGAGGCGGTGGCGGTGCCCGTTACGTCCAACCACACAGGCCAACCAAAGGCGGTGGCAAGCGAACCCAACAGCTCGTTGAGCACTATGCATATAGCTATCACAAGTATATAGCGCCATTTATTGTTCATCTTTGCCCACCTCCTCCTTTTTATCTATCTCAATTATACGCTCCAGTACAGATTCGTCGTCCGGCACCTGTTCGCCCTTCTTTTGTCTCTCCTCCTTGTCGCGGTTTATCTCCTCCACAAAGCTGGCCGTTATTATACCGGCAGGCAGAGCGATAACCGCCACGCCAAACAGCGACGAGCACATGCTTATGAGCTTGCCCACATCGGATACGGGATATACATCGCCATAGCCCACAGTGGTAAGCGCGGTGGTTGCCCAGTATAGCGCGTCAAAAAAGTTGCCAAATGTCTCCGGCTCGTACACGAACATGGCAAGCGCCGAAACGAAAATGTAGCCCACGGCTATTATAAGCACGGAGCTGAGCGTGCGCCACTCCTTTTTGAAGGCGCTGGATATATAGCTGAGGCTCTTTGAATATTGAAACAGCTTGAATATGCGCAGCAAACGAAGTATGCGCCACGCCTGCCCTAAAAGCCCCATGGAGGGCAGCAGCGAAACCAGATTGATTATAGACATGGGCATAAAGGGGTATAGCACGAACGCCTTAGGCCCTTTCCAGCGGCTCAGGTAATCGTATGTTATCCAGTGGAAAATATAGTCCATAAACAGTATGTATACGGTAATAACGTCTATGGTGTCAAGTATTTCATTGCTTTGCTTGAACATGAGCGGAACCATGCTCACCAAAGCTGCAAGCATTATGAAAATATCATATACCTTGCTTGCCGTGTTGCCATCGTCCGCTCGCCTTACAATTCTGTAAATACTCTCTCTTAGCATATCCGCGCCCTGCTAAAACATATATGCGCACAAGGGCATAAATATATTGCCCGCCAGCACGTATATGAGCAGCGTGAAAAACATTACCCTGCCGTAGGTCTTGGAAAAATCCTTGTCTTCAAACTTTTTACGTATGCGGTTTATATTTATTATGACCACGGCAGCTATGAGTATCATTGAGACGCCCCAGAAGTTTACATACTCCACCAGGCCCGCCTGCAACGCGTCTGGCAATAGGTTTGCCCCCACCATAACGTTCGCCACCGTGCCAAACAATGCCGCCGGTATCATGGAGAGCGGATCCACATAGTGATACGTACATATATACAGCGTTATAAGCACCCAGGTGAGCGTGCCCACCAGCGCCACTATACATTTTATGTACAGCCCGGCGTCCACACGGTTTATTTGCAGCGCCGTCACGTGCTCGCTGCTCACTTGATAGCCGTCTGCCGGCAGTTTCGGATCGCTGAAATTCGTATTATATCTTACCGCATAAGAACCCGTAGCATAACGGTCTATTTCGTACCCCGCTATGCCAAGATTGGGATTGATTCCGCTTTGCTCGGTATCCGGCACCAGCAAAACCTCATCCACCAGGTAGTTCGATTCCACATATACGCGCAAATGGTGACTCTCAAGCGGGAAACGTACCGTCCAATATTCCTTTGTAACGGTCACGTCGCAGCGCAGCTGCTGGTAGTTTGTATCGCCCACCTTTTCATCCTTTATTACCTCCATTTTGTTCATGTACCCCTTGTACACACGGAAGTTGTTTTTCATATCAAGGTCGTCATGGCCTTTCCATTTAAACCAAAGCAAAAAGGTGACCCTAAAGTTTGAGCCTTTGAGGTTCACTTCCTTCAAATTTGTTACATATGTTCCCGTTTCAACGCTCACCGCATTTTGACTGAATTTATCAACATCTTTTTGAATGTCCTCCGGCACGGAAAGCGCATCGTTCCAATAATATTCCTCGCCCACCTTATCTTGATAGAGCGTGGTTGACGTGTAACTCAAAAACACCACGCCTATAACCAGCACTATAAGAAAATTGGATAACAGCTTCTTTTTTTGCCAAGGCTCCATATTTTTAAATTTCATTTGTTCCCACCCGATGATACGTACGCAGGCAAAGATGCAGGTTTCGTCCGCAAACTATGCCGCGCCGTATTTTATATTTATAGGTCGACGTTTTATAGACTCGCGGCTTTTTTCTGTTTGTTCCATATTATGTACACAACGGCCGCCAAGGCTGCGCCAATCAGTGGCCCAACTATGAACATCCACACCTGCTCTAGCGCCGTGCCACCCATGAACACCGCGGGAGCCAAGCTGCGCGCGGGATTTACGGATGTTCCGGTGAGAGGAATGCCCATTATGTGAACAAAGGCCAGCGTAAGGCCAATCACTATGCCCGCAACAGAGCCCATTTTTTCGTTTGATGTAACGCCAAGTATTGTCATTATGAACACAAATGTAAGTATTATTTCCACAATCAGCGCACCGCCCATAGAAAGCCCTACAAATGAAGCTTCACCATAGCCGTTTTGACCTAGACCCGTTGTTTCAATGCTGCCCAGACCGCTTTGTGTGATCAAAAGCATCAGTATTGCGCTTGCCAGCAGCGCGCCCAGCACCTGAGCTATAACATAGCCAATGAAATCCTTACCGCTCATGCGTTTTGTGAGCAGCATGGCAAAGGAAACCGCCGGGTTGATGTGGCAGCCGGATATGTTGCCTATGCAATAGGCCATTGCCACAATCGACAGGCCAAAAGCCATGGCAATTGCCAGCACGCCAGACACACCAGTTATGCCACCGGATATGGCTGCCGTGCCACATCCAAAGAGCACCAGCACAAATGTGCCAATGAATTCCGCTACATATTTTTTCATAAAAATAGACCTCCAACCATAAATTGAATTTTTGCTGTTCTTTCCCCTTGGAAATATTATACTATACGCTAAAATTCAAGTACATATTCCAAAAGTAAAGACTAGTCCATTATTCGATCCATTATGCACTTTATCTTCATTTGTTCAATATATATGATACATATTCCGGCTTTGTTTTTTGAATTTTTTTGTTTCTTGTTTATGCCATATTTTTTGCCACATTCGCCCATTTTACCGTAGTGTATTTAACTTAGTGAAAAATCCTCCAATCAGAGCGCATTCAATTTTAAATATATTTAAAGATTTAATGAAAAAAATGTGATTTCTTTTGCCATAACATTGACACTCTGCCCTATATATATTATTGTTGATATTAGGGTATATATTATATATATTTGTTTTAAAAAAGCCTATGTGTATAATAATGGTATCTAGGATTTTTGAAAAAAGTGAGTGCCTCCCGAAGGTGGAGACTACCTAATGCTTAATAATAGATTTTATGGCCAAAGCCATTTGAAAAGTGAGCCTTTGTGCCAACAAATAATTAAAAAAATCGGCTGACCCTGCTTTTTGATTTGTGCATCTACTGTGTTTATCGGCGGCCTGTATGTATATTTGGTATTTCGCGGGAACTACCCCCCCAACATCATCCGTACCGCAGTCGTCAATATTCCGGCACATGTGAAACTCAACGATATCAAGCACACAGTGCACGGCTTTAGCCGAAAAATATTGCGAAGGTCTGGTACTAATGAAGCAAGTAACTAAAAAAAGAATGCTTACCACACTTATAGCTGCAATAATTTGCCTGTCTGTTATCGTGGGCATAATAGTGGTAAACATATATATACAGGCGGAGACATCTGATTCTGTGGACAGCACGCTGGAAGAAATAATGCAGCAGCAGTCCTTCAATTTTTCATCAAAGCTTTCAGACGAGAGCCTGCACATAAAGGCGCTGGCCGGTGCTTCGGCATATATGGGCGGGTTTGAAGCCATAACTCCGGAAATACTGGATCAAATGGTGCAAAACAGCAATTTCGAAGTTATGGCCTATTCAGATACGGACGGAACCACCATATTAAACACCGGAGAATCTGATAACTTTACCGGCTGGAATATTTTCGAAAGAGCGCTAAATGGCGAGACTGTGGTCAGCGAACCCTTACTCACCCCCAGCAACGATCATGTAATAGCGATCTCCACTCCCGTATTGCAGGACGGCACAGTTTCCAGCGTGATGACCGGCATATTTTCCGCCAGCAAGCTGAATGAACTGTTTTTATCCTCCTTCGACGGCAAGGGGTATGCCTACGTAACGAATGACCAAGGCGATATAATAGCGGAGACCCGCAATGACTATAGCCTTACAACTCCCGGCTCTAATATAATACTCGGCTGGTCACAGGCAAGCTTCATGCCCGGCTCCGATCTTACAAAAATAAAGCAGGATATAGACGCTTCTCAAAGTGGAAACGCCGCTTATGAGCTGTACGGCCAAAAACGCCTAGTGCGCTACATGCCCATCGGCATAAGCGACTGGTTTATATTTTCAATCGTTCCCGAGGACGTTATAAGCGCGTCCGCCGAGAGAATAAGCGGAATGACGCTCGCCGCAACGCTTGTGCTGGCATTGATATTCGTAATGCTCATGCTTTGGTTTTTCAAGCTGCAAAAGAAACATTTGCTCGAGATCGAGCAGGTGGTGTTCACGGACGAACTTACGGGCGTGCCCACGATGGCCAAGTTTCAAATGGAGGTCAATCGGCTTTTGGACGAGAATTCGGATACACCCTATATGCTGGTTAAAATGGATATTGACCGCTTTAAGCTCATAAACCAAACCTTTGGCTACAGCGAAGGCAATACTATACTCAAAAACATGGCAAGCGCTCTGGGGCAAAGTCTTTCTGAGGATATGGAAACATTCGCGCGCGTAAACGGTGACGAGTTTATAATTTTGGCTATGGTGCGACCGGATGATTCTGACAACGATATGTTCAAAAGATTCGAGAGGCGTTTTGCGACATTGATGGGAGACTTCTTCGACTATGATATAAAATTCCATCTTGGGCGCTATCACATGGAGAAAGCAGACGAGCACAGCATACCCGAAGCCATAGAAAAGGTAAATGCCGCACACCGCCTTGCAAAGCAAAACGGCATAGAGGTATGCGATTTCCATGAGAGCATAATAGAGGATGCTCTGGAACGCAAGAAGATAGAAAACATGATGGAATCGGCGCTTATGAACGGCGAGTTCAAGCTGTATATACAGCCCAAATACGGGCTGGAATCAAGGAGCATAGAGGGCGCGGAGGCGCTGGTGCGCTGGCAGACAAACGACAAGGATATTATCTATCCGGGCAAATTCATAGGCATATTCGAAGACAACGGCTTCATCACAAAGCTGGATATGTATATGTATTACAAGGTCTGCTATCTTCTGGGACAGTGGCTCAAGGAGGGCAAAAAGTGCGTGCCCATATCCGTGAACTTTTCGCGGCTGCATTTGAGCGATTCGGCTTTCGTTGAAAAGCTGTGCAAAACGGCGGATAAATATGGTGTGCCGCACCATCTGGTGGAGATAGAGCTCACAGAGACTGCCATATTCGAAAACGAGGCGCTCTTCACCTCGGTGATAGATGAACTGCACAAGGCGGGTTTCACCCTTTCTATGGACGATTTTGGCACGGGCTACAGTTCTTTGGGATTGCTTAAAAACATGCCCATAGACGTCATAAAGATAGACCGCAGCTTCTTCGTGAACTCCAACGACGAGGAGCGCTCCAAAACTGTGCTAAACAGCGTTATAAGCATGGCGCGCGATCTTGGTATAGGCACGGTGGCCGAGGGCGTGGAGGTGGAAGAGCACATAGACCTGCTCACCGAGCTTGGCTGCGATATAGTGCAGGGTTATTATTTCGCAAAGCCCATGCCGGAGGACGATTTCGATCAAAAATTACACGATAAGTAAAGTCAAGACCACCAGCTAAGCTGGTGGCTTGCACTGGCCCTGTAAGGGCCTGAT
>CAYXFB010000108.1:0-6662 GCA_964464145.1 uncultured Christensenella sp. | reverse complement strand
GCTCTACGGACACGAAAACTCTATCGCCGTCCTCATACAGGCCGTGCATGGAATCACCGGAGACGCGGCATACATAGCAAGCGCCGCTTGGAGGCTCTTTTTTGAGCTGCAGCGTTTCTTTTTGAGCATCGTCTATATAGTTGCCCGTGCCTGCCGATGCGGGATAGTCTCTGTATTCGTCTATGTCGTATGTTTTGACGGTACCTATATCAATATCGTTACTGCCGGAGCTGCTTTCCAACATTAACAGAGCCATTTTTTTTGCATAGTCACTGGCTTTTTTATAGACTTTGAGCAATTTTTTTTCGCCAATCGAAATACTACTTTTCTCTCTACCCAAAAGAAAATCAACTGATACGCCATAGAGATCAGCTAATGAAGTTAATGTATCGGCATCAGGTTTGCTCGTACCACTCTCGTACCTTGTATAGGAGGGCCTTTGTAAATTCAAATAGAGAGCAATTTCATCCTGTGTTTTTCCGGCGTTGGTTCTAAGGGCGCGCAAAACATCTTTCAGCATTTTTTCAAACCTCTCATGTACCAAATTGTAACACAAAAATAAGTACATGAACAGTACCTATTTTGTTGACAAAGTTAATTAGATGTACTACAATGGTACGTGTAATTAACTATGGAGGTAAGCGAAATGCGCAAGTGGTTAGTTTTAATAAGAAAAAACAGACATTTAACACAGGCTCAAGTAGCAAAAATGGCGGACATATCAAGACCGTATTACACGCGAATTGAACGTGGGCAGCATGCCGTGCCGGTATATACGGCGATGGCGATAGCAGATGCGCTAGGGTTTGACTGGACAAAATTTTACAAGGCGAGCTAGACCACCCCGCCGCCGATGGCGGGGATAAGAGAAAGGAGACGGAAATGGAACAGGTAAGTATTTTTAGGAACAGTGAGTTTGGGGAGCTGGGCGTTGTAGAGATTGATGGGAAGCCGTATTTTCCGGCTAAAAAGTGCGCAAAGATATTAGGGCATACTAATCCCGAGCGCGCCATTAGGCAGTTTTGCAAAGGGGTGACCGAAACTGTCACCCCTTCGGCGGGTGGTATACAGAGAATGAAATACATCCCGGAGGGTGACCTGTATCGGCTGATCGTGCGGAGTAAGCTGCCTAGCGCGGAGAAGTTTGAACGGTGGGTGTTTGATGAGGTGCTGCCGGAGATTCGGCGGAGCGGGCAATATGGCGGGGATATTGAGAACATAATAGCGCGGGCTGTGAGCGCGGCTGTAACGGAGACGGTGAAGCAGATACTGCCGCTGATCGTTAGGACGCAAACGGCGAAGGTGGAAGTCCATCAGACAGTATCACCTGTAGCTAGGAGACGGGGGCGCCCAAACGTATTTGAAAAGTATAAAGGAGAGCAGAGCGTGCTTAGCCAGCTTGAAGCGGAGGCAAAGCAGACGGTGGACGAAATGCTGTTAAATAATTTCACTTATGCAAGCGTACAAAAGTATTTGCGGGAAAAGCTGAACATACGACTATCTTTAACAACCATAGGGATATATGCGCGCCGATTGACGGCACTGGCGCACCAGCGCGCAATGCTGGGCTTGGTTATTGAGAGTTAAGGGAAGTATAAGGAGGAGAACGAGATGAGCGAAACAAGATCGAGTGTTGTAGTTGATATGAAGGTGAACGGGCTGGCCGAGGCGTTGGAAAAAGCGCAGCAGCTTAAAGGCACGTTGTATGAAATTAGAGATATATTTGCCGGGCTTGAAGAGGAAAAACGCATATTGGATATTGACCGGATAACTAATGCGCTGACAAAACGTTTGAAGGAAAGCGCGCTTTCCTTTGAAGCAGACTTTGTAGCCATGGATACAAAGAAAAAAGAACGGGAAACGTTCGTAAAAAAAGTTGAAGCGGTTGTAACCTCGGCTCTACCCAACATATTGTCACTTGAACTTAAATACAAAGTTGCATCTGGCATTGAATATGTTTTAGCAACATGCGAAGGCGGCGGAGAGTACGAAATATGCACGGAAGCGGATAGCTTGATAGCAATGGCCGCTGACATTATAAATTTTTTAAAAACAAAATGAGCCGAAACCGCCTTTTAGGCGGTCTGCCGGGGATGCCCTCCCGGTACTGAGGATGGCAGGGCGATATTGCGAAGGGAGCAGGAGACATGGGAAAGCGTGGATTGACGAACAAGGAACTATACTGCTTGGCATGGCACTTTAAGCATTTTTGGCCGGTATATACAAGCGAAGGTCAAGAAAAAATACAAGAGCCATGCCTTGAATGCAAATATTTCAAAGAATGCACAGCGGAAGGTGGAGCAATTACACATCATTTGGAGATGATACATACACTTGAAGATTTGCTGGATATTAAGGTGCTGGATGAAGGTGTGTTTTGAAAGGTAGATAGGAGTAAAAAATGAATTACTTAACAGTGTATAGGAACTTAGCGGAGGTGGTACGCCAATATGCAGATGATTCTCGCATGACTGTTATGGGAAGTGTTTGTGACATACGCCAAGCAGAAGCGAAAAACCGCGAGGCGTTGGTGGATATGGTGCGAGTGATCTATGACAGCTATTCTCGCGAGATGAAGTTATTGGACAGCGTTGTTACTAATTATCTTGACGGCAAAAGTGAATAAAGCAGCGGAGTAACAAGCCGAAACCGCCGTGAGGCGGTCTGCCGGGGATGCCCTCCCGGCACTGAGGATGGCAGGGCGAAGGCATAGCATGGCTTAGAGTAGCAGTGCCGAGCAAAGGCAAAGTTCAGCAATGTCAACCGTTGCAAGGCAAAGGCACGGAAAAATGATGGAGAGGAGGGCGAAGGTATGCGAAAGCCGCCTATATCTGTGAGCAATGTGTCCGGAGTGCGGGCGTATGAGATTGAGGGTGAGCTGTGGTACCTGCTGGTGGACATAAGGCAGCTATTGAAAAAACCGAGGCTAGCGGGTGCGGGGACTCTAAAGTTTGTGCACTTTAATCGCGGATGGAACAACCCGGTGAGGCTGCGGGTGGTGGACAAGGAGACCTTTATGGAGTATCTGCGGATGTATAGCAGCGAGTCTATGCAAAAATGGCGTGAACTGCTGGCGGTGTGATGGTATGGCAGCGAGAGGCGCAATCAGGTAAAGGCGTTGTGTCGTAACGCAAAGTAACGCGGGGTGTTGTGAAGGTGCAGTGAGGCAAAATGGAGCAAAGTAAAGGTGAAGCCAGGCCGTGTTTAGCAACTCGTAGTGAAGCAAAAGTTAGACACCGCAAAATGGAGCACGGGCACAGTAACGCCGAGCATAGCTCGGTACAGCAAAGGTACAGTAGAGTTTTGCCCCGTCCCGCGATGCAATGGAAAAGCAAAAAAACAAAGAGAGAGGTAGTAAAAATGGCACAGGAGACAAGGAAATTCAGGATCACCGGAATAACGGAGATATTGGGCAGCCTGCCCGCGAGCGAGGAGGTATATACGCAGTATATAGCGTCTAAAGCGCCGGACACGCCGGCAGAGGATGAGACGGACCTGGTGCAGATGGAGGAAAAGGGGCTGACGGTGTTCGCGCGGAAGCCGGGCGGGAACGAGCTGATACTGCTGGATTATCAGATAAAGGGCTTTTTGAAAGAGGCTGTAAACAACCTTAAAGCGGATAACGGAGTGGGCGCGGGCCGCAAAAAGATAGATAATTTTGTGTTTGTGAGCCCGAGGCATATACCACTTATCCGCAACGGCCAGCCCGTTATAGATGAAGATGAGCGTTTTGAGAGGCCGCTGCGCGCACAGACTATGCAGGGCGAACGCGTGGCGCTGGCCAGCTCGGAGCTGGTGCGCGATCCGTGGGAGATAGAAATTGAGATAACACTGCTTGACAATAACAGCACCAAGGCCAGCAAGGCGGTAACGTGGGAGACCATTACATCGGCACTGGATTATGGATTTTTGAAGGGGCTGGGGCAATGGCGAAACGGCGGGTATGGCCGTTTCAAATGGGAGCAAATAGCAGAGTAAATGAGCCGAAACCGCCTTTTGGGCGGTCTGCCGGGGATGCCCTCCCGGTACTGAGGATGGCAGGGCTACGGCGCGATGCGCCAATTAATAATTAAGAATGCAGATGCGGCGCTGTCCGGCGACAAAGGAGCCTCTGACAGCACCCATGCAAGGCTTTCCCAAGAGCGCAACGCGCGATTGGCTGAAAGCTACTGTATTAAGAATTGACGGGCAAAGGACGGGAAGAGAGATTGGGAAAACAATCATATCTGACAACAAAAGAACTGGCGGAGCTGCAAGGCTGCTCCGAACGATATATACGCAATAAAATTGCTTGCGGGGATATTTGCGCGGAGCAGGTGGTTTGCACAAAAAACAGCCACCTGCAGTATGTGATACCGTTTGCGGCGCTGCCTGCGGAAATTAAAAATCAGCTGACTGTAAAGAGCGCTAAGAAAGCTGTTGCAAAGGCTAAGAAGGCGGCTGAGCCGTTGCCGGAGCCCAAGCCGCTTGACACGTATACGGCGGCGCAGCGTGAGCAGATAGCGTTTTGGCTGCGGATATGCCGGGAGTGGGAGCAGGTGCGCATGACGGCTGCAAGCAAGACGCAAGCTAGAGCGGCATTTGTGACCGAGGTGCAGCGGCGGGAGGCCGCCAAGCTGGCTGAATACGGCATAGGCAGACTGTCTGACGGCATACTGTATCGCAAATATACGGCGTACAAAAACAACGACTATGACGCGTTGACAGAGCGGCGCGGCGGGTATAATCGCGGCAGCTCTACTATAGATGAGAGACTTTGGAACCAGTTTTTGTATTACTGGCTGGACGATAGGCAGCCTACCGTTGCCAGCTGCTACAGCACTGTGGAGGGGATGACCTTTGATGCTGAAACGGAACTTTATGGGCTGGAAATACCTTCCGAGATGGCGTTTCGGCGGCGGATAAAGGCAGACCTAGACGCGGCGCTGGTGATACTTGGGCGCGAGGGCGAAAAGGCGTATATGGACAGGTGTATGCCCTATGTTGACCGCCTGTATGACGGGCTGGAAGCCAACGAATACTGGATCGGCGATACGCATACGCTGGACTTTATCACCACACGCACGGACGGCAGCAAAGGCTCTGTACGCTTGTACCTTTGCGCATGGCAGGACGCGCGCAGCGGCGTGCTGGTGGGCTGGTATATCTCCGAATATCTGAATGCTGACACGGTGCTGATGGCGCTGAAACACGGCATAGAGCGGTTTGGGATACCGCGCAACGTATACATCGACAACGGACGCGAGTATCTGTGCGCCGATGTGGGCGGTAAGGGACACCGCAGCCGCAAGACTGATACGGACGCGCCCGCTCCCCCACCGGTATTTGAGCGGATGGGCATAACTATGGTTAACGCGCTTGTGCGAAACGCCAAGGCCAAGCCCATAGAGCGGACTTTCAACACTTTGAAAAATCAAGTTTCACGCCTTGTATCCACCTTTTGCGGCGGGAATGTGACCGAGAAGCCGGAGAGCCTTAAAAAGCATATAAAGGATGGCAAGCTGCCGATCGGCAGCGAGATGCGCGTGATGGTGGGCGAGATAATAGACAGCGAATATAACATGGGCAGGTATGGCGGCAAGGTGCGCAGGGATTCTGCCAAAAGCCGCCTTGATGTGTGGAACGAGAACATACACACCAAGCGCGTGGCGACCGAGGGCGACCTCGCCCTGCTGCTGATGCGCAGTGGCAAGGCGCAGAAGATATCGCGCAACGGCGTATACCTTACCATTGGTGGTGAGAAGCTGTGGTATTACAGCAAGGAGATAACGGCGCTTTTAGGCCAGCGGGTGTATATACGTTATGACGCGGCGGCGCTTGAGAGCGTGCGTGTGTATATGGCGGAAACTGACGAATACATTGCCACCGTGCCCATGGCGCGTGACCTTATGCTGATGTTTGGCGCGGAGGATAAGGAAGCTATATCTACAGCTATGAGCTTACAGCGTGAGGTGAAGCGCGAGGATGTGAAGCGGCTGCGTGCGATCCGCGAGAGCGTGCCCGAAAGCATACGCATAGACCTGCTGGACTGGCGCATAAAAAAGGCGCGTGAGCTGGATTTTGCGGAGGGTATAAACGGCAACGTGCCGATTGAGATAGTACGCAGCGGCGAGGTGCCGTATACCAAGCCACAAAGCGGCGGCGTGATTATTGACATGAAGCGTATAGCGAAAGGGCTTTAAGGGCAATTAAGAATTAAGAATTAAGAATTAAGAATGGATGAATCGCCTGCGGCGATGAATTTATAAAACCATCGGCGCAGCCGATACAACAATTATTAATTATTCATTCTTAATTATTAATTAGTTTTAGAAAGGGGGTGCTTGGAATGGAACTGGTGGCTATGGCTATGATGCTGGGGATCGGGTTTACCATTGCAGGGTTTGTGGTGGCGCGGATATTCATTGAGCTGAGACCGCTTGCGCGGCTGGGGCGGGCGTGGCGGCGCTGGAAGCGCAGAAACAGCCTTATGTTTTATGAGGCGAAGCCGGTGGCAGTAGCTTTCAGCCAATCGCAAAGCAAAAAACGCTTTGCTCTTGGGAAAGCCTTGCATGGGTGTTACCAGCGGCGCGCAAGCTTGCCGGGTAACGCCGCAAAAAGATTCACGATATATTTTTAGGCAAAAAGAGAGGAGATGCACTATGACTGAGAGAGAGAAATTT
>CAYXFB010000107.1:0-6828 GCA_964464145.1 uncultured Christensenella sp. | reverse complement strand
TGGGACGGTTTGTGGTAAGCCATTGTTTTAGTTGCTGCGCTAAAGTTTCCTTACGAAACCCATCTTCCCCACCCGCTCAGAGTATGGGGGTAGGAGGGTTTGAGGTTGGCTATTGTTTGAGCACCAACCAAACGAAAAGCTACCCACAAACCAAACGAACAGTTAACCACAACCCCACCGCTATCCTCCCACTACCCCCTAACCCCCACATCCGGCTAACGTACGCACAGTAGCGGAGGGACGCGGGGGCATTTCTCCGGACCTTAGCGCAGCGCGCACCTCCACTATCCCCGAGCTTACATCAAAAGATGACCGCGCGCGGAGCGTGAGCGGCGCTCTATCCCAAAATCATCTCAAAAGGCGACGCGCGTCCGGAAAATGCCCCCGTGTTCCGGAGCGTACAAACTCAAACAACAAACACGCTCAAACCTCCAACACCTCGAACCCAAAACAAACCCATTACGCACACCGCCAAAACGACCAACCCAACCCCAACAAAAAAAACAAACCTCAAACCAAAGCCAACATCAAACCCAAAACGAACCTCCCAAGCACACGCCGGATGTACTTCTCATTTTTTCCCCGCGCAATGCGCGGGAAAAAAGCCCCCGCGGCAAGCGTAAAAAATCCCGCCTCAGAGCATTGCGGTACAATGGTTTGAAGTTAGATATTGTTGGAGCATACCCAAAAGAAAAAATCACCACAAACGCGATTCACAACTGTGATCACACTCACTACTCCCTGCGATGCATAAAAAAACCGGCCACAGCAAGCAAAACACCTCCCACCACCACAATCCAAATATAAACATTCATATCCGGATAATCAGCCGTATGCGGCCACCCCCCGACCCCTTCGTCGGCACTGCCCGGATAGTCCATTCCACGAGTACCTTCAAACTCCGGCCTGTAACGGTTCATTACCACAACACGTTGTGTGCCGTTTCCCGCTATTTGCTTGGCAAGGCTCTCCCGCACGCTCAGTATATTGTTCACACGCACTTTACGACCCGAAAATGCATCTTTAAGATAATATTTCAGTTTCGGCAACGCGTCGATATCTGTTGACGCTAAATGATAAGCCATCATCTCCGCACCATTTATGAGCGTGTTGGCATCTTGGTAATATACCTCCAGCGTACATCGCACACCGGGATCTATGCCGTCTGCCGCCTTTGCCGTAAGCACACCCAAGGAGAGCAGCGTAACAGTAACAAGCGCGCATAAGCACAACTTTGTGATTCGAATAGCAGCAGGTTTCATTTCTCCCTCCTCAAATGCTTTAGCGCACATCCCTTCTTCTTTGGCCGTAAAATGTCCGTTTCTGCCGGCAATGTATATAATAATACAAATTGAGTCTTTCAAATCCGCTATTTTATAACATATTTTCTGTTTTTTTCACAATTTCTCTTTTATTCTCACATCAACAGGGCCAAAACAAGCGACGCGTGCAAAAAAATAAAAAAGGCTGCTCGGCTCCAACCCAAGCAACCTTTCTTTCAATTAACGTAAATCAAGTGTGAACCTACAAGCTCAACAGTTCCTCCACCTGTGCATCCGTTAGTTCCATATGATAAAACAATTTGTAAAAATCCTGCACTTCCTTCGTTATGTCATAATCAAACCTGTCCGGATAAAGCGTGCCTGCCAGCCAGCGCACACCTATGAACCTATTGGGTCCCGGCGGACGGTCTATCCAGCTAAAAGGCGTTTTGGGCGCGCCCAGCACGTTCCCGTTTTTCACCGCCGTCACCTCGGCATAGGCCGGGTCTTCCAGTATGGCCTGTGCGGCCTGATTTCCCGAAATATTGTCCTTGGGCTCGCCGTTCACTATTATATATTCGGGGTCCCACGCCAGCACCTGCTCCAGCGAAACCTTCACGCGGCTGCCCTCGCCAAGCTCCACATCCGCGATGTTTTCGGCGTTCACCATGTCTATTATCTGTGAACTGGCAGAGCCCTTGGGCGCAGTCTCCAGCGAATCCTCGGCGTTGCCGTAATACACCGTCACGCGTTCATCCTCCGGCACCGCGTTATCCTGCATTGCCTTAATGGTATCCTCGGCGTAGGCCGCCAGCTTTTCGGCCTGCTCCGTCTCGCCCGTTACCTCGCCCAAAAAGCGGTAGGTCTCCGCCGTTTTGTTCATATCGTTATCGCACATCACCACGGGTATTCCCAGGCTCTGCGAAAGCTTTTCCGCGTCAGCTATCGTTCCCTCGTTCAGCTTGGAAACAACCAGCACAATGTCTGGCGCGGCGGCTATCACCGCCTCATAGCTTATGCTGTCCCCCATGCCGAAGACTGGCAGGCTGGCGTATGGCTCCGGAATGTATTTCAGCTCCAGCTCGTTTAGATTGACGTTCCAGCCCAGCAGCTTGTCCGGCGCGAGCGTATATGTATATATGGCCGCAAGCGGATCGGTGGAAAACACCGTGTTCACCTGCTCCGGTATGGTGACAGTGCGGCCCGCCATATCTTTTATTTCCCTGCCCTTCGCGGCCGCTTCTGTTGGCGCCGCAGGCTGCTCCGCCTCCGCCGATGCTACCTCGGGCGCGGCTGTTTCCGCCGCCTGCTTTGGCTCTGCCGCCGGAGCCTGTGTCTGCTCCGCCGAAGCCGCTTCCGCCGGAGCGGTTGGCATAGGCGCGCAGCCCGCCAGTGCAAACACTGGTATTATGAGCGCCACGCACACTGCCGCGATGTGTTTTTTCAATGCCTTCATATTATGATATATCCTTTCCCCTCTGCCACGCCCCGCAGCGCGCGACCATTGTAATGCACCCTCGTATTTTAAAATTGACTGAGTCAAAAAAACGTGGTACAGTTGAATCATCACCGAATAGTAAAAAAAAACCATTCGATTTGCGAATTGAGTATAACACCTCGCCAAGCGCGATGTCAATAGCTCAGTTAAGTAATTCCGTGGCCTAGGAGAAAGCATGAACGAACATACCGCTCTTGAGGAGAGATCGCGCTCAAAATTCAGGCTGAAAATGATATTACTGGCCGCCGTGGCGGTTATTGCAGTGCTTCTTTCCTTTCAGATAGGCTATTATCCGCTTTCCCCGTCCGATGTCGCGGGCGCCTTTGCCTATGGGCTGGGCGCTGACGTTGCCGTTCCCGCACAGGCCGTCACAATATTTTGGAACGTTCGCCTGCCGCGCATACTGGCCGCGGTGCTGATAGGCGCGGCGCTCTCCGTTTCGGGCGCGGTGTATCAGGGCATGTTCAAAAACCCGCTCGTATCGCCCGATATACTGGGCGTCTCTGCGGGAGCCAGCCTGGGCGCGGCCATTTCCATATTCAATGGCAACACGTATATTTTCACTCAGATATATGCCTTTGTGGGGGGATTCGCCGCCGTGGCGCTCTCCTACTTCATAAGCTCGCGCGCCCGCCAATCCCAAACGCTCAGCCTTGTGCTTACCGGAATGATGGTGGCCGCGCTGTGTAACTCCGGCGTCGCGATGATAAAATACGTCGCCGATCCAAACGACGTTTTGCAGCAGCTAACATTTTGGCTCATGGGCAGCCTCACGAAAGTGAACATGGAAAGTGTACTTTTGAGCACCGGTCCCATGCTCGCGGGCATAATAGCCGTGTTCCTGCTGCGCTGGAAGCTGAACGTGCTGTCACTGAGCGATGACGAAGCCCATTGCCTTGGCGTCAACGTTAAAAAATACCGCTTCATATTCACGGCGGCTGCCACACTTATGAGCGCGGCGGCCGTTTGCCTGGGCGGGCTCATAGGCTGGGTGGGGCTCATGATACCGCATATCTGCCGCGCCATATTCGGCCCGGAAAACAAAAAGCTTATACCCGCCTGCATAATTACGGGCGGCGTGTATCTGCTTTTAATGGACGATCTCGCCCGTTCCCTCCTCAGCATGGAGCTGCCCATAGGCGTTCTTACCGCCTTTGTGGGTGCGCCCTTCTTCGTGTGGCTTATAGTGGGAAGGAGGAATTCCTGATGCTTTTGGAAACGCGCGCGCTTTTCGGCGGCTATCATAAAGACAGGGACATAGTAAAAAACGTCAGCTTTTCCATTGACGGCGGCGAGATGCTGAGCGTTCTCGGCCCCAACGGCTGCGGCAAAACTACTCTTTTTCGCCTAATTCTAGGCCTGCTTTCACCCAGCGCCGGTCAGCTTTTCATAGACGGAAAGAGCGCGGAAGAGCTTTCGCCAAAAGAGCGGGCGCAAAAAATAGCCTACATACCGCAAAATCATACGCCCACCTTCCCCTACTCCGTGCTGGACGTGCTGCTAATGGGCAGAGCCAGCCATTTTTCCGCCTTCGAAAGTCCGGGCAGTGTGGACAGAAGCATAGCCTTCGGCGCGCTGGAGCGCATGTGCATAGCGCACCTCGCGAACGAAAAATACACCGCGCTTTCGGGCGGCCAGCGGCAAATGGTATTGATAGCCCGCGCGATCTGCCAGAACGCGCGCATATTTGTTATGGATGAGCCGGGCGCGAATTTGGACTATGCCAACCTAGAGCTGCTCATGGGCATAGTATCCGGCCTGGCGAAGGAGGGCTACTGCGTGGTCATGTCCACGCACAGCCCTGA
Organism: uncultured Christensenella sp.; assembly: GCA_964464145.1. GTDB lineage: Bacteria > Bacillota > Clostridia > Christensenellales > Christensenellaceae > UBA5399. The sequence continues at coordinate 2,263 of CAYXFB010000107.1, read as the reverse complement.
GCATCCCTTTTCCGTGGCTGATAAGGCGCTGCTCATGAAGGATGGCGGCGTGGTGGCCTTAGGGCCACCGCAGACCGCCATAAGCGGCGAGGTGCTGGAGCAGGTCTACGGCATAAAGATGGACGTTGTCACCGTTAAAGACCGCGAGGGCGGCGCGCACACCATATGCCTGCCCGTGCGGGGCAGTGGCTGATCATTCCTCGGCCGTCAATTCCTCCACGCGCCGCCTGTTATCAAAGAGCGTGCAGCCGCCCTTGTGCTCCGCCTCCGCCGCGATACCTCGCATCTCTTTGAAAAAGCCGGAGCGCAGCACCTCCTCTATGCTGTCCGTCCGCAAATTTTGCTTTGAATAGGGCGAAAAGGGGCAGGGCTCCGCGCCGCCCGCTGCATTGATGTGAAAAAATCCGCGTCCGGAAGCGAGGCAACCGCCCATCATCTCCTCATCGCCCGGAAAGGACACTATCATCATATCCCGAAAATCTCGCTTGAGCCGATCAACTATCATCTGCAGGCGCTCTATATCCTCATCGTCCAGCATAAGGTGCTCCGTTCCCTCTTCCATGGGCACGTATTCCACAAAAAACAACAGCCCGCAGCCGTCGTTTTGCAGCTCGCGTACAAATTCGCCGCTCGTCACATCGTCCAAATTTTCCTTTGTCACCGTTATGGAGGCTCCGAATAACAGCTTCCTTTTTTCGAAACGCTTCATCACGCTTTGAACGGAGGCATAAACGCCCTCGCCGCGCCTGCCGTCAGTTACGCTCTCGTCGCCCTCCATGCTGAAAACGGGTATGAGATTCCTGTTTTGCTCAAACAGCCTCATGTAGCCCTCGTCCATAAGTGTGCCGTTGGTGAAAACGGGGAATATCATATTTTTGAATTTGACCGCGCACTCTATCACATCCCTGCGCGTGAGGGGTTCACCGCCCGCCAGCAGCGCAAAGGTGACGCCCAGCTCCGCCGCCTCGTTCAGTATACTCTCCCACTCACCCGCGCTAAGCTCCTCCGCCGCGCTCTCAGAGCAGGCTCCCGCCGCGCGCGAATAGCAGCCCGCGCAATGCAGATTGCACTGCGACGCTATGCTGGCTATTATGAGCGGCGGCACGTGCACGCCCCTCTCCTCCTGCGCTTGCCTACGCGCCGCGCTCTTTTTCACCTCCACGGCCATCTTGGCCAAAAATGCTATTCCCTTGGGATTGTTCAGGTAAAACCGTCCGGCCGTTTGAACCAGCTCGCCTATACCCTGTTCCATAAATCTACTCAGATCCATATCTATTCTCCATGTGAAATGTGGTAGTTGCCCGCGAATTCCTCAATGTGCTTGCGCAGCAAGCCAAGCGCCTCTTCGCGTTTTTCAGGCTTGGAATCGTATGTCAATATAAGCAGCAATATTGGGCCGTAAAACTGCACGGCCACGGCGCGCGGCTCGGCCTCGCGAAAATAGCCTTCCTTCATCATGCCGGCAAAGAGCGCCGTTTGAAAATTAAGCGGCTCGTTTATAAACCATTCCTCAAAAAGCCTCGCCGCCTCGCTGTTCTTAAATTTTTCTATCATGAGCAGATGCCAAAAGTTTTTTGCGTAGCTATCCTCCACGAAAAACAAAAACATCGCCTCCACCGCCCGCTTCAGCCACTCAAGATCGTTTTCGCCGTACTGCTTGGTCACATTTTCCATCTCGCCCTGCGGCAGCTTGTGGAAGGTGGCGGTATCCTCAAAGCGCTTGTTCATGCCCTCCAAAAGCTTTTCGAATATCTCGCGCTTGCTTTTGTAGTGCTTGTATAGGGAGCTGTCCTTTATTCCCACAGCGGCGGCGATGTCCTTTACTGATACGCCGTCATAGCCATTCACCGAAAACAGGCGAAGCGCCTCTTCCAGTATCAGCTGTGATGTGCTTTTTTTATCCATATCGCCCTCCCTCGGCTAGCATTCACTAGCTACATTATAGCTAGCAAACGCTAGCCTGTCAACACCCCCTCGCGCAATAGCAACCTCAAACCATCCTACCCCCATACCATGGGCGGGTGGGAAAATGGGTTTCGTAAGGAAACTTTAGCACAGCAACTAAAACAACAACAAGCCACAAAAACTTCGAGCGGAGCTAGCAAGCGGCGACGCTCAAACAAAAGCCAACCTCAAACCCCACTAACCCCATACTCTAAGCGGGTGGGGAAGATGGGTTTCGTAAGGAAACTTTAGCGCAGCAACTATAACAATGGCTTACATCTAACCGTCCCAGCGGAGCTAGGGAGCGGCGCTGCTCTAC
>CAYXFB010000106.1:0-6835 GCA_964464145.1 uncultured Christensenella sp. | reverse complement strand
AACCTCCCAAGCACACGCCGGATGTGCTTCTCATTTTTTCCCCGCGCAACGCGCGTGAAAAAAGCCCCCGCGGCGAGCGGAACTTTTTAAATTTATTGTTTAATGAACATTAAATCATAGAAGCAACGCGTCAAGCGCAGAATAAACAAACAACACGCGGAAGCGAAAAAAAGCAGTATTGCCGCTACAAAACCTGTAAGCGGCAATACTGCGTAGGCAATATGGTGGTTGTCATTATCAAATAAAAATCACTCCACCTCGCGCGCCTTCCGTCCACGCCAGGTATCAAGAGTAACAACGCTGATTATAACGATACCCATTATAACCTTCTGCACATAAGGCTCTATGGCCGTAAGATCAAGCCCGGTCTGCAGCACACCCATTGTGAACACGCCGATTATTGTGCCCAGCATAGAACCAACGCCGCCCGCCATGCTGGTGCCGCCCAACGCAACGGCCGTTATGGCTGTGAGCTCATAGCCCGTACCCATGCCGCCGTTGGCGGAATTTATCCTGCCCAGCATAACAAGCCCGGCAATGCCGCAAAAAAATCCGCTCAGCGTGTGCGCTGAAATTTTCACGCGATCAACGTGTATACCAGAAACGCGCGCCGCTTCAACGTTTCCGCCCACAGCGTAAATATTGCGTCCCAGTGTGGTGTACTTCAATATTATCCAGCCCGCCGCCGCCACAGCCGCAAACACCAGTCCGGCAATGGGGAACACGCCACCAATCAGCCCGCTTCCGAAAAAGGTCAGGCTTGGGTCAAGGCCGGAAACAGGCATACCGCCCGTTATGAGCTGCGCAAGACCGGTCACGGCCGTCATTGTGCCCAGCGTGGCAATGAATGGCTGAAGATGCGCCTTCGTCACCAGTATACCGTTGAACCAGCCTATCAGCGTGCCTATGGCAATACCCGCTATTACCGCTATGGGAACGGGCACACCCATCTGCACGGAAAGCACCGCCATAACGCAGCCGGAAATGGCCATCATCGGGCCCACGGAAAGGTCTATGCCGGCGGTGATTATGACAAGCGCCATGCCCACGGAAATAATGCCTATAGGCGCGGATTGTTTTATGATATTCATGAAATTGCTCAGCTTCGCGAAGTTTTCATTGAATATACAGAAAAACACAAACAGCGCTATCAGTATAATAAAGGGGCTGGCCTTCATGAAGGCCTGCATAAATGAATTTTGTTTCTTCTCTATCCTTTTAGAACTATGTTGTGCCTGCATCTTAATCTCCTCCTGCCGCTTTTTCAACAACCATTTCCTGCGTGGCCTCGCTGGACTTAAACTGCCCGGCAATGCGCCCGCGCTTCATAACAAGCACGTTGTCCGATATCCCCAAAAGCTCGGGCATGTCGGACGATATAAGCAGCACCGCCGCGCCCGTCTTGGTTATTTCGTTTATCATGTCGTATATCTCTGTTTTAGAGCCCACGTCCACGCCCCTTGTGGGGTCGTCCATTATGAATATCTCGGAATGGTTGCAATACCACTTCGCAACGGCTATCTTCTGCTGGTTTCCGCCCGAAAGCGTCTCCACGTTCGCCATAACACTGGAAGCGTCCACGCTCAGCATCTCTATATATTTTTCCGCCGCCTCAATTTCCTTCTTGGCCTTCCTGAAGCCGTATGTGCTGAAATTCTTCAGCTCGGAAACGGTCACGTTCCTATATATAGGCATATGCAGCAATAGACCCTCGCGCCTGCTCTTTGTTATAAAGCCTATCTTATTGCGAATGGCGTGGCGCGGATCCTTGGGCATGTAGGTCTTCCCATTTATAGAAAGCTTGCCCTTGGTGTATTTGCGCAGGCCGAATATGGCCTCCGCCATCTCGCTTCTGCCCGCGCCCACAAGGCCTGCAATGCCCAGCACCTCGCCCTTGTGCAGCGTGAACGTTACGTCCTCAAAATATTTTCCGTCTCCAAAACCCTCCACGGTCAAAAAAGGCTCGGCCGTTATATTCACCTGCTTGGGGTATTGGTCGGTTATTTCTCTACCCACCATCGTGCTCACCAGCTCGTCCTCGGTAACGTTTTGTACGTCCCTGGTCTCGCCTATGGTCTTTCCGTCGCGCAGTACGCTCACGCGGTCGCCTATTTCAAAAACCTCGCCCAGCCTGTGGGTGATGTATATGAAAGCAACGCCCGTCTGCTTGAGCCTTCTTATTGTTTCAAACAGCTTCTCCACCTCTGTGTCTGTGAGCGCGGAGGTCGGCTCGTCCAAAATTACAAGCGAGGCGTTTCGCGAGGTCACGCGAATTATCTCTATTAGCTGCTGCACGCCCAGATCGTATTTCCAAAGCGGCTGCTTCACGTCTATATCAAGCCCCACCTCGTCCATGCGCTGCTGCGCTTCCGTTATTGCTTTTTTGTAGTCTATCAGCCCCGCGGCGTTTTTTGGCATATGCCCCAGCCACACGTTTTCAAACACGCTCAGCTCACGCACAAGCGATAATTCCTGATACACCATGCCTATTCCCATTGCTATGGAGGCCTGCGGATCGGTTATAAAAACCTCCTCGCCCTTCCAATATATCTTGCCCTCATCGCTCTGATGCACACCGGACAATACCTTCATAAGCGTAGATTTGCCCGCGCCGTTTTCACCCAGCAATATATGCACCTCGCCGGGCAGCACCTCAAAATCCACCCCGCCCAGAGCTTGGGTGGCCATAAAACGCTTTTTGATGCCCTGCATTTTCAATATGGAAGATTCCAATATAAGTTTCCTCCTAACTTCATGCGCCCGCTTAAAAAAGGGGCGCGTGTATTTTATCCCAATCCATTTTCGGAACTGCGGGGGCGAAATGTTTTCCGCCCCGCTGTTCCATTGCCTATTTTTGTTTTTTCACGGCGATCCGCCAAGTTGCAGACCGCTTATACCACCATTTATACCTTCCTTGCTGCGCGTATCCTTATACAGCTTTGTCAGCTATTATTTTTTCCCAGTCTATGGGCTTCAAAACGGGATTCGGATAGAATGTGTCCGCATTGCCTATGTATTCAGTTCTGGGCAGAACGTCTACCAGCTTCTCAACCGGCTCTCCGTAAGCCAGCTTAACAGCTATTTCCACGCCGTACCAGCCCCACTCGGGGAAGCCGTGCCATGTCTCTGCCGTGAGCTGACCGGCCTTTATGGCGGCGATAGACTCAGGCGTACCGTCGTTGCCTATAACTTTAACTTCGTCCTGGCGACCCGCGCTCTCAACGGCGGATATTGCGCCAAATTCCATCTCGGCGGAAACAGCTACTATAGCGTCCAGCTCGGGATTGGCCTGCAAAATATTCTCTGCGGCGGAAACGGCCTTCTGGCGTTCCCAATCGGCAGCCAGCAGCTGAACCTCTTCAACTCCCGGAGCGAGAGCCAGCGCTTCGCGAACGCCCTCAACGCGCTGATTGGAATACATACTGCCGGATATACCCTCTATTATGGCAACCTTGCCTTTAACATTGGACAGATCGGCATCCTTGTACATATTTTCCCACCATGCGAGATCGAGATATGTTTCGGGAGACGGTTTCTCGTCGCCTTCGTTCAGGACGCCCGGACCACCCATGCTGTTGAGCGCCGCATAACCGGAGATCTTGCCGGCAACCTTATTGTCGAAACCGATATAAGCGTCAACGTTCGCGCCGTCTATCTCCTCAAGCATGTTTACAACTATAACGCCCACGCCCGCTTCCTTAGCGGCGTTTATGGCGGGTGTTACGGCAGCCGTGTTGGAGGGAGATATCATTATAACGTCGCAGCCGGACTGAACAAGGTTCTCTATGTTTGCTATCTGCGTAGCGTCATCCAGCTCCACCTCGCCGGATTTTGTGATGATCTCCACATCTATGCCGTAGTTTTTGGCTTCCGCGGCGGCTTTTTCCATATATTCATAAGCCGTCTTGAAAACGCCTGTAACCGCCGGGGGGGCCCAGCCGATCTTAACCTTGGGCAGTTCTGCGGGAGCCGCCGGAGCTTCGGACGCGGGGGCCGCCGCCGGAGCCTCAGAAGCGGGCGCCGCCGCCGGAGCCTCGGACGCGGGCGCCGCCGCCGGAGCCTCAGAAGCGGGCGCTGCCGCCGGAGCCTCGGACGCTGCGGGGGCAGGCGCCGAGCAACCGGCAAGAGCCATCACCGCAAATACAACAACCATAAGCACTGTTATCCATTTTCTCATTTCATTTCCTCCTTGGATATTGTTTATTGATACCTTTCTCAAGGTAAATATAGTCTTTTGTATATTAGAGAAAAGCCACAAATGGCAATACTATAATCTTATTTCGTTTTCAGTGGTCTTAAATTTGTTTTGTTTTCTATATGTATAGTTTGTAAGCGTATTATTTTGATTTCTTTTTATTTTACCATTCGCGCGTGCATTTTGCAAACTAATCCCATCCGCATTTTATCCGCACAATAAGGCTTTTTATGCCGAAAACATTCTGCTTGCGTTCATATTTTCATATTATATCAGCTTTGCTCTAATTTGGATATACTTGAGCGTCAATATTGATTATCAATCACTATTTAATTTTAAATCGCACATATTCAATCAAATTTGCAAACTTTTTTGATTTACGAAAGCAAACTAAATCAAAACATAGCCTCCGTCTATCAAAAGATCCGAACCGGTCGTGTAACGGGAAACACTGCTGGCAAGATATAGCGCGGCGGGCATAAGCTCCTCGGGCGTGCCCATGCGCCCCATGGGTATCATTTCGTACCAGGCCTGCTTCAGCTCCTCGGGCACATCAACAGACATGGGCGTGGCCATATAGCCCGGACTTATGCTGTTCACGCGTATGCCATAGGGTATCAGCTCCAGCGCCATGCTGCGCGTCATGTGGTTGACCGCCGCCTTGGAAGCGTTATACGCCACCTGATAGTTCGGTTTGTTCACTATTCGCGCCGATATGGACGAAATGTTTATTATGCTGCCCTGAATTTTCATTTCTATCATGGCCACCGCCGCCGCGCGCGCCACATAATATTCACCCAGTAAATTCGTATCCAGTATGCGCTTAAACTCGGCCGCGTCCGTATCAAATATATTCGTGTGGCTTGTTACGCCCGCGTTGTTTATAACAACGTCTATGCGCCCGCACCTCTCGCACACCTCTTTTATGCCCTCCTGCACCTCCGTCTCGCTCGAAACGTCCGCGCGAACGTGGTAGGCCTTTCGCCCCTGAGCCTCTATCTCGGCCATTGCTTCGTTTGCTTCCGAACGCGATAATATGGCTATATCCGCGCCCGCCCGGGCGAAGCCCAGCGCCAGTCCCCGGCCTATGCCCTTGTTGCCGCCCGTAACGATAGCCACCTTACCGCTCAATCCAAACAGTTCATCTAAATAACTCATACACCGCTCCAAAAAAGTAGGTTCAGTCCACCGTGAGTATGACCTTTTGCACATCATCTCTGTTTTTATCTATGAAATCATACGCCGCCGCTATTTCGCCCAGCGAAAATCTGTGTGAGATCACCGATCCGAGATCCACCTTGCCCTCCGCCAGCAGCTCTATGGCCTTTTTATAATCCTCATCCAAATACATGAGCGAGCCTATGAGTGAATATTCCCTATCCTGTACGTTGGCCATATTCACTGATACCCGGCTGCCGTACACGCCAAGTATAACGATATTTATGCCCTTCCTGCCCACGCTGAGCGCCTCGTTCAGCGCGCCCTCGCTGGCGCTGCATTCGAATATGACATCCGCGCCGTCCGGGCCGAATTTTTCCGCCATCACATCGGCAAGGCTGCTCTCTTTTATGTTCACCACATGATCCACGCCGCATTTTTTGGCAATATCCAGCTTATACTGCGAAACGTCCGATATCATAACGGCCTCAGCACCCATGCCCTTCGCGCTCTGCGCGACCATGTTTCCAATAGCTCCCGCGCCTATAACAAGCGCCTTTTTGCCGCGTATATCGGCCGCGCCGCGCCTTACCGCATGCACCCCCACGGCCAGCGGCTCTATGAGCGTACCCTCGTCGTAAGCGGCGGAATCGGGTATTTTGTAAGCGAAATCCTCATCTATCGCGTAATATTCGCCCGAGGTACCGGTAAACTGGCAGCCGTTCACGCGAAGCGAATTGCATATGTTCGATCTTCCCTCCACGCAGGGCAAACACTCTCCGCAAACGCTCTGCGGCCGAAGCACAACGCGATCTCCCAGCGCAAAACCGGACACGGCGTCGCCCAACTCCACCACCTCGCCCGTAGCCTCGTGGCCCAGCACGATGGGGCAGGAAATAAAGGGGTGCTTCCCATAATAAGCATGTATATCCGTGCCGCATATACCTATCGCGTGAACTTTTATCAAAATCTGATTCTGCTCCACAGCGGGTATATCGACCTCTTTAACAACAAATTTCTTGGGTGAAACCAGCTCCGCCTGCTTCATGTCTTACCTCCTGCAATATTTAATTATAAAAAACAATTTCTATTTAGATGTTCATTGCTCTTACCGACCAAAGCCCTCGCCTCGCCGCACAACGCAACCCATATCCGACCCCGTAACAACAATAAATAGTAAGCAATTCTTTTCATTTGTTCTTGATTGTTATGTATTGTTATCATATTAACTCACTTCGAAAGAAAAAACAAGTATATAGTTACACTTTTTTTTGTTGTATTTTTATTACGTACTTATATCGCTTCTGCAAGGCACAAACCCGCCGTATTTTTTTATTGCGCGTGTCACTTTTCTTACATATTATGTTGCAATACGGCGCGTTTTGTATTAGAATAAATATTGCTTTTCTTGAAAAGCTGAATATCCCTGCGCTCGTAGCTCAGCTGGATAGAGCAACGGCCTTCTAAGCCGTAGGCCCTGGG
>CAYXFB010000105.1:0-6854 GCA_964464145.1 uncultured Christensenella sp. | reverse complement strand
ATAATATCAAAACCATCCCCCTATGTCAACACCTTTTTACTTCTTTTTTATCTAATTTTTACGAACCCTTTAACCACGCGTTTTTCCAGGCATTCGCAAGACCTTTTTTGTACATTTTTTCACTCTGTTTTCTTTTTGAGCCATGCTTTTTCAAATTTGTGCATTTATTTTATTGCTTTCGGACGTTTCGGTTATATATATAACGGAGGTGCGAGGCGGATATGAAGGAAAAAGCAAAGGCAAGAAAATCACCAAAGCCTGTGGATAAAACGGGTTTTCCATACGTACGCAAGATATATCTGTTGCTGATCGCGGGGGTGGTCTGGCTCGTGGCGGGCGCAAACATTGTGAATATAGGGCTGCCGGACTTCATTCGCGGCTGGGACAGCAACATATTATATATTGTATGCTCGGGCATCGTGTACGCGCTTTTCGTATATTTCATATTTTACAAGCTGGTGCAAAAGCACAACTCGCGCATACTTGGCTATACGAACGAAAGACTGCCGTTCTGTTTCTTTTTCGATTTGAAGAGCTACTTGATAATGCTGATAATGATGACCGGAGGGCTCACGCTGCGCGCTTCAAACATAGCGCCACCCATAATCATAGGCGTGCTATACTGCGGCATAGGCTTTTCGCTCATGACGGCGGGCGTGCTTTTTATTCAAAAGTTCCTGCTGGCAAAGCGCTTCATGCAGACAAGTATTTAACATTTGTTTCCTTATATATATGCATCTTTTTCTAATATTGTATTTTTATGCTGGTTCAATATCCATAAAAAAACGCGCTGCTCATTTGCAGAGTGCGCGTTTTTACTGTTTCGGTAAACTATTTCACGGTCTCGCCCAGCTTTACTCCCAGATCGTAGGCGGCTTTAAGCTCCTCCTCGCTCGGGTTCATCTTGGCGCGCGCCATGCCGATGGATTTTGCACCCAGCTGCGCCAAACGTTCCTCCATAAACTTGCAGGCCTCGCCGCTCCAGCCGAAGGTGCCGAACACAGCCGCCGGCTTGCCCTTCATAATGTAAGTGCACAGCTCCGCCATAACCTCCGTGATGGGCGGCAGCACGTCCCTGTTAAGCGTGGGTGAACCCAGCGCAAAGGCATCGGCGCAGTGTATGCGCTCTATAACGTCACACTTGTTCGCCTTGGAAACATCCTCCAGCTCCACCTCAACACCCGAGGTAAGCGCGCCCTCAAACACCTTTTCCGCCAGCTTTGTAGTGTAGCCGTAGCAGGAAACGTAGCCTATATATATCTTCTTGGGGTCGTTCACACAGGGCTGCGACCATTTGTCGTATCTATCCACCGCGCCCCACGGGTCTTTGCGCAGCACCGGCCCGTGCGAGGGGCCTATCACGTTTATCTTCAGCCCGCGTATCTTCTTTATGGCGTCCTGCACGTAGGATGTGAAGGGCGACATTATAACATCGAAGTAATATTTCTGCGAAGCGATCATCTCGTCCGAGAGCATCGTCTTGTCGTCGAATATCTCGGGCGCGGAAAAATGGAAGCCGAAAGCGTCGCAGGGGGCCAGAAAACCATCCTCTTCCACGTATGTGAATATGGTATCCGGCCAATGCAGGTAGGGCGTGGATATAAAGCTCAGCTTCTTGCCGCCAAGCTTCAGGCTGTCGCCGTCGCCCACCACGATGCATTCAAAATCGCGGTTCAAAAGCTCCTTTATGAGCGCCTTGCCCGCGCGTGAGCAAACCACCACGGCGTTTTTCGCCACATCCAGCATTTGCGCCAGCGCGCCCGAATGGTCGGGCTCTGTGTGGTTGCATACGATGTAATCTATTTTCTCTGGCTCGCAGATCTGCTTCAATCCCTCAAGCTGCTCTTCGAAAAATCCGTCGCGCACGCAATCTATAAGCGCCGTCTTTTCGCTTCCCTTCACAAGATAGGAATTGTATGAGGTGCCCCACTCCGTGGTCATTATAACGTCGAACACCCTAAGAGCCGGGTTCTGCACCCCCGCCCACCATATATTTTTTGTTATCTCAACTGGTACCATCTTTTTTCTCCTGTCAATATACATAGCCAAAACTTGACCGCCCGTAGAAACGGGCGGTCAAGTTTAGCCGATACTCTTTTTTATCATTCCTTTTCGAATGCGGATTTATCCGCGCCGCACATGGGGCACACCCAATCGTTCGAAACGTCGGCCCATTTTGTGCCGGGAGCCACTCCGTTATCCGGATCGCCCGCCTCTTCACTGTACACATATCCGCAAATAGTGCAAACATAATTTTCCATACAATATATTCCTTTCTAATAATAAAATTTTTATATCGCGCCTAAAACGCGTTTTTTGTCAGTTTGCCTTGGCGTCGAAATAGGCGTTCAGCTTGCTTTCCAACGCATCCGCGTCTATTCCGTGCACGGCGCAAGCCTGCTCCAAATTCTCGAAGTGCGCGGCGGCGCAGCCCAGGCATCCCATACCCGACTCCATAAATATGCTGGCACAGCCTTCGTCCATATTTATTATTTCCATTATATTCATCTGCTTAGTTATCTTTCCCATTATACATAAATTCCTTTCTAACTCAATCGATAATTCTTCTCACTTTATATTTATAAACAACGGCGCGCACCGTAAAACATCACGCGCCAAAAGTGACTATAAGCTCGGGAGAACCGTTTTCGCTGTAATACTCCACAAAATCCCTAGGCGTTTCTATTCCGTCCGGCAGCATAACGCCGCCCCTTCCAGTATCCGCGTCGCAGTGCGCGTCGCTTCCGCCTATCATATATATATCGTGCTCCATCACAAATTTTATGGCCAACTGATTTTGCGAATCGTGCCCGGGGTGGGCGTTCACTATCTCTATGCCATCGTAGCATATGGGCTCTATGGGCTTTAGGCCATACCTGTAGGGGTGCGCCTGAAAAACCAAAAAGCCCTCGCTGTGCATAAGCTCATAAAAATCCGCGTAGCTGTAATTATATAAATAAGGATACTTTCTCAAGAAATCCTCGCCAAAGCCGTACACCAGAAAATCGTTTCCTATTCCGGTGGAAGCATCCCGCCCCAGCACGGTTTCCATACCCAGCATAACGCGCAGCCCGGTACCCTGCGCCGCCTCTTTTGCCGCGCGGTACCCCATGAGGTAGTGCTCTATCTTATCTTCCCAGCTCATATCTGCCACTGCGCCCACCTCGAAAACCTCGGGGTGATAATGATCCGTTACAAACATATATTTATAGCCGAGCTGCAAATATTCCTGCACCAAAAACTTTGCCGGTATGCGGGAGCACGGGCTCACCTCGCGCGTATGGCAATGCGTTTCCGCCTGATAATACTTCATAGCTACCCCCTTTTCCAAGATCACGTCCAACAATATATATAATAGTACATCAAAACGATTATTGCAATGCGCCCCGCGCGATTTTTGGGGCTTACACCGCACTTGATAAGCGCCGCTGTATACATTATACTGATATATGCAAAATAATTTTCAGGAGAAACTATGCTAAACAGGTACTATTTTTACAACAATCCGGATATGGACCCCTACAACACGCTGGCGCTGGAGGAAGCCTTCCTCGAAAATATCGCGCCGGATGAAATAATATTATACCTCTATTCCCACGCGGACACCGTGGTGATAGGGCGAAACCAAAACGCCTGGGCGGAGTGCCGCCACGAGCAGCTTTTGGCTGAGGGCGGCAAGCTGGCGCGGCGCGTTTCGGGCGGCGGCGCGGTTTTCCACGATGTGGGCAACATAAACTTTTCCTTTATAGTGGGGCGCCAGTGTTACGATCTGCCCCGCCAGCTCAAGGTGATACTTGACGCGGTGCGCTCCTTCGGCATAGAGGCTGAGTTTTCCGGCCGAAACGACATCACGGCGGACGGCCGAAAGTTTTCGGGCAACGCCTTTTGTTTCCGCAAAAAAGGAGCCTTCCATCACGGCACCATACTCATAAGATCCTCGGTTGATAAAATAAACAAATACCTCGCCGTACCCAAGGACAAAATAGAATCGAAGGGCATAGCTTCCGTGCGCTCGCGCGTGGTGAACCTTACGGAGCTGAATCCCGACATAACGCCGGAGCTGATGGCCGAAGCGCTGCACCAAAGCTTCAAGGCGGAGTATGGTGAAACCGGCGAATACCCGCTGCTCCAAAAATCGCTCGCGGAATCCAAGGCTATGGCGGAGCGAAACGCTAGCTGGGATTGGCGCTTCGGCGAATCACCCAGCTTTGACATAACCTTCGGCACACGTTTCATCTGGGGCGGTGTGGAGTTCAATTTAAAGCTAAAGGACGCGGAGGTGACGCAGGCGCGCATATTCTCCGATTCAATGGAGCCCGACCTCATTGCGGACATACCCGCCCGGCTGACGGGCTGCGCCTTCCGCTCTGACGCGCTGCGCGACGCGGTGATGGGCACGCCCTGCGCGAACGAGGCGCAGGCAGCCATAATAAAGGACATAGCGGATTTCATAGCTCAGCAAAACTATTGAGCAAAAGCTCAAAATATTTCACAGGTTGGTATAAATGGGTATATCTACGAAAATAAAAAATCTTAACAAAGTTGTAAAGCGGCTCAAAAAGCGTAAGTTTACCCGCGTCAAGGAAATAGTGCGGGATTACGGTGTGCGCGAGCTGCTGCGTCGCGTGGGTGAAAAAATGGACTCGGGCGACGTGCCGGGCGGCAGGGTGTATATCATAACAAACGAATCCTACATACGCGATATAACGCACCCCGCGGGCTTTGCGGCCGAACAGTCTGTTGCTTTTTCGCTTGTACCCGGCGCGCTCAACGTGGCGCGGCTTGATATACTCACGCAAAACAGCGGCGGCGGTTCGCTTACGCTGGAGATATTCGATACCCAAAACCAAAGCCTGCTGGAAAAGACGGTGGAAAACGTGGCGAACGGCGGCTATACGGAGATAGATTTTCTGCCCATCATAGATTTTGCGCGGCAGCGTCTGCGCTTTGCCCTTACGGCAAAAGGCGGCGCGGCCATAATGGTGAACCGCGCAAAGAACCGCAAGAGCTTTGCGGTGGAGGGCGGCGGCAGCATAGTTGGTCGCGTGTACACCCGCCTCGATGCGCTGTACGTGCACTGGCTGAAAAACAACTCCCCCACGGAGGAGGAGCTTGCGGCGCAGCGTGCGCACAGCTTCCCCATTTCGCCCAAAATAAGCGTGGTGGTGCCGCTTTACAACACGCCCGAGACACTACTGCGCGAAATGATAACTTCCGTAACGGCGCAGACCTACACAAATTGGGAGCTCTGCCTGGCGGACGGCAGCACTGACGAATTCGATCTTTTGCCCATCGTTTCTTCATTTGACGACGCGCGAATAATATATAAAAAGCTGGATCAAAACGAGGGCATCTCGGGCAACACGAACAAGGCGATAGAAATGGCCACAGGCGAATACATAGCGCTGCTCGATCATGACGACACACTGACACCGCACGCGCTCTACCGCAACGTGGAAGCAATAAACGTAACGCCCGATACGGATTTTCTCTATTCGGATGAAGATAAGGTAACGGCGGACGGAAAACGCCGGTTCGACCCCTTCTTTAAGCCGGATTTTTCGCCAGACATGCTCAATTCCTTCAACTATATAACGCACTTCACGGTTATCGAACGTTCGTTACTGTGCAGCGTGGGGCTGCTAAACAGCGAATACAACGGCGCGCAGGATTACGACCTCTTCCTCCGCGCGACGGAAAAAGCGAAGCGCATAACGCACATACCCGACGTTCTGTATAACTGGCGCATAATAGAAACCAGCACGGCCTACTCTGCGGACAGCAAATCGTACACCGTTGCGGCGGGCAAAGCGGCGCTTGAGGCAGCCCTAACGCGACGCGGAGTCAAAGCACGCGTGGCACTTGGCGCGTTGCCCAACTACTATGATATTGTGTACGATATACCGCAGCCCGAGCCTCTCGTTTCCATAATAATACCCAATCACAATGAGCGCGCCACGCTTAAAAAATGCATAGATTCCATATTCGACAAGACGGATTACCCGAATTACGAAATAGTGATTGTGGAAAACAACAGCACGGACAAGGCGCTTTTTTCCTACTACGAAACATTAAGCGCCGACCCGCGCATAAAAATAGTCACTTGGAATCACCCCTTCAATTTTGCCGCGCTGAACAACTACGCCGCGAAGCAGGCGGGCGGCGATATACTGCTGTTCATGAACAACGACATGAGCGTTATAAACGCGGATTGGCTCACGCGCATGGTCATGCACGCCGTTCGGCCCGAGATAGGCTGCGTGGGCGCAAAGCTTTTCTACCCGGACGATACGGTCCAGCACGGCGGCATTGTGCTTCGCATTGGCGGCATAGCCGGGCATTCTCACAAATTTTCCGCTGCGGAGGAGCCCGGCGCTTTTGCGCGGCTCACGCTGGTGCACAACGTTTCAGCCGTCACGGGCGCCTGTGTGATGCTGCGCCGCAACGTTTTCGAGGAAGCTGGCGGCTTTGACGAGCAGTTCACCGTGGCCTACAATGATGTGGATTTCGGGCTCAAGGTGCGTGAGCTGGGGTACTACAACCTTTGGACGCCCCACGCGCGGCTGTATCATTACGAATCCAAGACGCGCGGTTATGAGGACACTCCCGAGAAGCTGGCGCGGCTGGAGCGCGAGGCGTCGCTCTGGCGGGCAAAGTGGGAGGCCAAATACGCGGTCGACCCCTTCTACAACCGCAACCTTACGCACAACTTCGAGGATTACTCCATAGACCCAAATAAGATAACACGATGATTCAAAAAACGGGCTCTATGTCAAATGTTGGGGTAGAGCAGTAAACTAAGGCTCTATGTCAAATGTTGGGGTAGAGCAGTAAACTAAAGCAAGAATAGCGAG
>CAYXFB010000104.1:0-6866 GCA_964464145.1 uncultured Christensenella sp. | reverse complement strand
ACATCATACCAGAAAGCTTTACAAGGTCTCAATTTTCATTTAACTTTACAAAACGGCCAATGTGGCACGGAGGTAAGCAAAATGAAAATCGAAAACACGATACCTGCGAACGTAATATACAAACCCACCACAAAAGTGCAGGAAATGACGGAAGATAAAGATATTGGGCTAAATCCTGTGGTTTCGCTTGATGATTTAAGGCTTGATGAAGATTTTGAGGTAATCAAAACAGAAGACTTTTTTGTTGAAATGGAAAAACGAAAAGAAAAAGTGGAGCTTGACACTAAAATTATGCATATAGTTGGTGGCTATATGGGTGATGCCTTTCAAAAAATGTTTCAGAAACAATTGGCAGCAGTTCAGTACGCTTTGACTGACAGGGTCAAGTTTAACGAGTTAATGCATGGCTCAATGACAGAGTATGAAGAGACGATGAAACCTTTATATGAGCTAAATAATAAATATGCAGAAGATCATGATTTAGAGGCATTTTTAGGTTCAAGTCTGTTTGATTTATATAGATAATATATTTAACAAACTTATATCACGGCAAGGAGGCCAAAAAATATGGGTATCAATACCGAAAACAAATACGCAAAAAATCTTGTTATGCAAAAAATAGAGCTCGGGGTATCGCAAATAACAGAGCTTGCTTCCGGGCCAAAGAGCAACGACGCAGGTGTGCAATTGACGCCGGAAGAAAGGGCGGCAATGCTGGAGCTGAACGTTACAGAAAAGGAACTGAAGAATTTAAATACAGATCACATAAGAAAATACATAAACTGGGCGGCGCAAAACGCTGCAAGCCAAGTGCCGGAAGAACCGGAGCTTTCTGTTGAGGGCGGTTACGAGCCAATGATGTGGCATATGGTTGGCGAAAAGGCTTATCATAATAATTTTGGGCACGACTGGCTGAACGGTTCGGCAGATTTTTTCCAAAAATTTGCGCAAAAAATAGTGGACGGCAGCTTTAACTTGGATTGGGATAAAGACGGCGAAGAGTTTTACAGGTTAACGCAAACATTTGCCGAGCGCGCGTTGGAGTTTTTTGGCGGCTACAGTGTGGGGTATCAGGAAGGATACAACGAGCGGTCAGATACATACAGCAGGGTGCTGGTCTTCAACCATACCAGCCGGGAAGAAACGCTGGCTCTGGCAGAACAGTTTAAAACGGCAATATTTGAAATGGCAGAAAATATAAAAAGCGGCAAGGGCGCAGGTTTTTCAGAGCTCAAAACAAAAATAAATATAAAAGATTTTGAAATGAGCATGGGCGATATGGTGGATATTCAGCAGGCAATGCAAGAAATCACATCGCCGCTGGACGCTTCTTATGACACGGCTTCATTTGCAGAGCTGGGGCTGTCTATGGCTGCGGTGAAGCAATTTGCGCAAAGCAGGCTAAGTCCGGAACTGGGAGATAAGCTGGTAAAGCTATATGAGAAACGAATACAGAATGAAATGGACAGGCGTACAAAAGAGCAGCTGGATATGGGCATGGTAATGAACTCTGTAAAGGGTACGCAAGAAAACTATTATAATAACCATCTTCAAAGTATCACAGATGATAACAATATAAATTCAGCCACATATCGCAAATTCGCGAGTGTTGAAATCAGCTCAAAAACGGCACTGGATGCCGCTTATGATTGGCTTAATAAGGAATTGGACAGCTTGGGTTCCTGGCGTGGAATGGCGCTTGGTACGAAGCCGAAAATGATGAGTGAGTTGAGTAATATAATAGATGTGATGTTTGATACGGTAAACAAAAACAATTGGGATAGCAAACCCAAAAATGAAACAATAGCTTCACGCCAAATAGAAAAAAACGATTCGAACGCTCAAATAGCGCGAAAATATAATGAGCACATAGAAGATTACAGAAACGATCTGGGGCATGATTGGCTGTATAATTCTACGGATTTTATAGAAAGAATGGCAAAATCGCTTTCAGAATATGGTTTTACGGACGATAATGCGGATAGAACCATATATGTCTTTGCGGAACGTATGCTGGAATATTTCGGTGGGCACGGCAGAGAATATGATTATGACACAAACGGGAAAATGCTTTTTATAGATGTACACAACTCGGAGGAAACCATACAAAATGTGGCTAATCAAATAAAGCAATCAATAACGGAGATTGCCGCGAATCACAAAAAGACGGGCGTGTACAGCATATATTCATCCCAAAGCAAAATATCGTTTGAAGGAATGGAGATGACGCTGGGCGAAATTGTGTCCACGCAGCAAAAGATAGCACAAGTGATGGACGCAATGCAGCCGGGTGGCGCTTACTCTAGAAAGGCACAGATGGGCATGGCTGTAGCGGCTATAAATAAATATGCTACAGAAAACTTTGAAAAAAACACTGCTGAAAAGCTTACAAATACGTTTGCAAGCAACATTGAAAAAGCGATGGTGAGAAGCAATCACAGCCCTGCATTAGAAAAAGTGCGCGCAGCGGTAAATGCCGTTTCGTCATCGGGAAGCGGGTATTTTGCAAACGGTGTCAGCGTTGATGCTATGGTAGCAGCAAATCAAGCTAAGTATGATTACTACCGCATGTATAACGATGATTTGAGTATGAATACATTGGAGGGGGACATCTATCGTAAATTTAGCGGCGTATCGACAGATGGTAACGAGTCGTTTATCGATAGTTTTAATCAGGTGATGGACTGGTATGCTAAAGAAATGCGTGCAAACTATGATTTTAACGGATATAAAGAGAGTAATAAGGATAAATATATTTCTCAGGATCGGGATGTCTTATACAGAATGTTTGATTTGATTTTTTAATGATTTAGTTATAACAATAATGTGAAAAAGGTTTTGATATGTTTAGTAAATCACATAGAATTGCAGTAGCAGTAATAATTGTTGTCATTATATTTTCTCTTTTCTCTGTGTCTTTTGCACTTGAAATCGATGCACAAAATAATTACATAAATGAACAGGAAGCGGTTAATGATAACAATGAAAAACCAGAAAATACAAACGATTCAGAAATGCATGAAGGTTTGGATATTAATAACATACCTATGGTTACCGATGAAGTAGGCGAGAAAATAATCCCTAGAGCAGTGATCGATCCTACAATATCGCTTGATTCAAAAAAATTACCTATTGGAGAAGTTGAGGAAATTACGTTAGAGGAGGCTATGCGACAAGGTGAAAGTGTAGCAACGTCTCAGTCAGTAGTGGAACCTCCGGATATAGATAAAGTAAAGCGTGCTGATGTGAAAATTGTTACCGGTGAAAATGTCGGTGGAACGAGTAATGAGCCGGGTACTGCGTCACCGCAAGCATTAATTGATGAAGAATTTCAAGGAGCAAATGCAACTCCGGGCTCGGTAGAAGCTTACGGCTATTTTATACTATATCCTAAAGAAATATTACAAATAGGCATGGAGTGTCCGAATGATAAAAATCTAGATTATGATCTATATCTTTATGAGTGCGATACATCGACAGGAGAGATAAAAAATGAAGTAAAGAATTCAACATATACAACCTACTTCAATAACGATAATACTACATTGGACGAAGGTGTGGATATAATAAACACATCAAATGCAAAAAAAGCTTATATGCTTGCAGTTTATTCAAGAAACGGCGGAGATATTAATAAGCCATATACAGTATATTATTCTATTGATGAGCAAGGAAGTTATAATTTTGGAGAAAATGACCAGAACGCTAAGAAACCATGTGCAGTACTTCTACCCGGACAGTATATAGAAGGAATTGCCCTCAACTCTAAAAGCGATAATGACTGGTTTAACCTGCAAGTGACTGTTCCCAACGCGTATGAGTATATTGATGTACGACTTAAGGGAGATGCAAATGATAAAATTGAGTTGTACAAAGAAGCTGAAAACGGAACGATGAAAATGCAAAAGATCTATCCAAACGGCGATCAGTATAGATTTATGGAGTCAGAAACGGTTTCCAACTACTATATTAGAGTCGTTCCAAATGATAGAAATTCGCATACATGGCACCAATATAGGATGGAGGTAATGATTTCTGAAGCGAGAGCAAAGCCTCATTCGATAACTATTGAGGATTATGCTTGTGAAGAGAATAAAACAACGGGAAATTGGATACTGTGGCCGGAAGGATATCATTATAGTTATGCCGGAAAGTGGCTTGATGTATTTGGAACGGTATACGATGTTTTTGGTGATCCCGTTGCAGATGGATTTGAAGTGGTAGGAGCATATAAGTCAGAGGCATGGCCGGAATCAAGCGGAAATAGGGAGAGGATAGCTAAGGGTTATTATACTAATGATTCGGGTAAATACAAACTTACATTTGATAATCTGCCGCCATCTATCTGGGACAGACAAGTATATAATAGCGTGTCCAATCTCATACATTTTTATAGTTTATGTAAAATTGGAGTGGGCATTGGTAATGACGAATATGTTGGGACGGTTGAACCAGTAACAGACACAATATATATGTGGTCGCACGCAATGCAGCCTTTCTAAACAAAATAGTTCTATCTACATAATAATATAATATAGCAAATGAAGGGCAGCGATACTGTAAAGGTAGAACTGTCCCTTTATTTTGTGAAGTAAGCAACCCCACACAAATTGCTGTAAAAACACAAAAATAGGCATGATACTTGTTGCTCTCTTTTTTCAATGTAAGCATATTACAAAAAAACCATAAATATGATGTAAGAGCGTTTGTTCTAGACGCTTTTTTATTATGCCCAAATAATAGGGCCCGTGCCCCGCCAATTTTCTCTTTTCTCAAAAATTACTTGAGAAAGGAGGGTGCGATGTGGGCAGAAACAGATACATATGGCTAAAAGGCGAACACATTCCGGTAACGCAAGAAGTATATGAAGCATACTATCGTCCGCAGTGGCGTGAGCGAAAAAGCGAAAAAGCCAGAATATTCAATGAAGTTGAATATTGCGATATGACAGAATCGGATACATCTTCCGCTGAGGATATTGCTATTGCTGAGCTGGAAAAGGAATCGCTGCAAAAGGCACTGAATATGCTTTCGGATGAAGAACGTGCTTTGATAGAAGCAATATATTTTTCAAAACAGTCAGAGCGAACTGTTGCTAAGATATTTGATTTACCGCAAAGAACTGTAAATTGGCGTAAGCAACGTATTTTAGCTAAGCTCAAAAAAATATTAAATAAACAATAAAAAAAACTTGCTCAAACTGCCTCTTCACTTCCGCATATAAGTGAAGGGGTATTTTTTTACCTCGTTGATGCACCTTGAAAAATTCATAGCAGCGGTATGGGAAGACATCCGTGAGGACGAGCGAAGGTATGTGGAGCGCCACGACAGCCAAATATGGCAAGAGCGACAAATCCGGCATACAAGCAGACCGTGGCAGGTCTGTGCGCCAAAACTCCGGCACGGGTAGCTGAATCGTTAAGCCTGCACGTCAGACAGGTGCAATCTGTGAGCAGGGAAACAGTGCGCCGCACTTTAAAAAACACAACTTAAGCCTCACCTGAAAAAGCAGTGGTGCATCCCCGCGCAACAGAACGGCGAATTTGTTGCTCGGATGGAAGATGTTTTGGAGGTCTACGCTCTGCCATATGATGCCGATATTCCGCTGATATGTATGGATGAGCAACCTTGCCAATTGCTTGGTGAAAAACTGGCGCCAGTACGAATGAAGCTGGTAAAGACAGCCAAAGAGGACTATGAGTATGTGCGCTGCGGAACCTGTTCGATTTTCATCTTTTCAGAGCCGCTGGCATGTTGGCGGCATGTTATGGCGAGTGAACGCAGAACCAAAAAGGATTGGGCCGGGCAAATCAAGGAGCTGTTGGATATTCATTACCCTGTCAGCGCCAATGATAAAATGCAAGAAAGCGGCGGTTAAAAAATGTAGGAAAGCGGCGATGAAAAATGATAGACTTTTTCTGCTAGAAAAGAGAGCGGAAGGAGTGAAGAAGTGGAATGAGACAAATGGATGGATATCAGAAGTGATCGCCAAAAAGGAATGAGCTACACGGAGATAGGGAAGAAATATCATATCGGCCCGAGAACGGCGAAGAAGTATGCGGAATCGGCGTCAAATAAGAAGCAAATGGACACATGGCTGGAAGAAGCGCCGTATAGTGCGGCGCGCATCTATGAAAAACTGCAGGAACAGGGATTTATGGGTAAGTACAGTATCGTAAAAGGCTATGTAGGATCGAAAAAGCAAGAACTGGATGAGAAAGCGACAGTAAGGTTCGAGACGATGCCAGGGTTGCAAGGCCAGGTAGATTGGGCATATTTTGAGGATCATCTAGTGCCGGAGGGCAAAGAGCTAAAAAAGCTGTACCGCTTTTTAATGATTCTCGGCTATTCCAGAATACGGTACAGCGAATTTGTGACGGATATGACGACCAATACACTGATTCGTTGCCACCAGAATGCGTTCCGGTATATGGGCGGTTATCCGGAAGAAATACTGTACGACAACATGAAGCAGGTGGTGGTAAAGCGGCTGATGAAACAGGAGGATTCCAAACTGAACAGCCAATTTGAAGACTTTGCCGGATTCTACGGGTTCAAGCCTGTGCTGTGTAGACCCTACCGTGGGCAAACCAAAGGCAAGGTGGAGCGCATCGTAGCGTTTGTCCGGGATAATTTCATGACGGGCATCCAATACAAATCTTTGGAAGATTTGAACGGGCAAGCGATCGCGTGGTGCAACAAGGTCAATTCCAGGGCTCATGGCACAACTGGCGCTGACACTCCTTTAAAAAATAAAAAAGCCAATGCTTCTGCAATAAATACAGAAGTCATCAGCATAGAAGCGGTTTGGGAGCTTGTGAAGTTATCTCTGTAAATAAGCTTTCAATGACAAGATTTATGTTAGG
>CAYXFB010000103.1:0-6871 GCA_964464145.1 uncultured Christensenella sp. | reverse complement strand
AAGGTGTACCACGCAAAACCGTCTAACCAATAGGGTTTGGGCGGTTTTTTGTTTTTATATTCGCACTTAAATAAAAGGCAAAAATTTTCATATTCGACTTGAAATACGACCGGGTATATGATACTATTTAATTGATTTCTTACATTGTTGATCGTAATGCATAATTTCATTTGTTGTAAGAATCAATAATGCGCCTTATAATTTTATATTCGTTTTTATACTGAAGTATTGGTAGGTTTAGACACCTTGGTATTTAGCAACGCCCAACGCAATTTGCATTGCAAAATGTGAAGAAATTGTTTGAGTGTTATTTGAGTTTTGAAAACGAGGCCTAAGGAACAGGATGAACAAGTACGATTTTAATAAGTGAAGGTGGGGAAAGAATAGATGTTTAAAAAAATCAAGAAGATTTCGGCAAAATTATTGATTGTTTTCGTGGTGGTGGCGATCATATCTAGCATTTCGGGAATTATAGGTGTATTCATGCTTATGAGTATGGACAGTTCATACAGCGACGCACTGGATAACTACGGTCTTGTTCAGGGCGAATTGGGTATGTACGGTATGATCTTGAATGAAAACCGCGCTATGGTTCGGGATGTGATTTATGAGAGTGACGAGCAAATCGTAAATAAGGCATTCAACAAGTTGCAGGAAAATATCCCTAGAACGACCGAGTTGATAGATTTGGTTAGGCCTTCTATAAAGACACCGGAAGGCATAAAGATGTTCAATACAATAGAAAACGATTTGGCTATCTACGCGCCATTGCGTGACAAGGCGATAGATCTTGCTATGAATGGAAACGAGGCGGAGGCAAAAGAAATATGGATAAAGGAGGCCTCGCCTTTGGCAGAGGAAATCGCGGCAAACGCGGAGAGTTTGCTGGATAGGTTCACGATACTTGGCAAGGAGAAAAGCGCCGAAACTTCGGCTCAGACGCAAGTGATCCTAGTTATAATGTTGGTGGTGATAGCTGTTGGTTTCGTGGTTTCAATAGTTATTGCGCTTATAATGGCGAAGAGTGTGTCTCGTCCGGTAATTGCTGTAGGTAAGGCGGCGGAAAAACTGGCCGAGGGTGATCTGGATATAGATATACACTCTGATCAGGCGGATGAAATTGGTGTGATGACTAACAAATTCTCAGAGGCCGCAACAACGATGCGCGTGGAAATAAAGGATATGATACGCGGCCTTTCGGAGATGGCAAGCGGCAATTTCAATCTGGCGCCTGAGGTAGTGTTTGTAGGCGAATTTAAAAAGGTAGAGACTGCCATGGTGGATATCGTTACCTCGTTGAGCAGTGTTTTGGGTCAGATAAACCAGTCTGCCGATCAGGTATCGCTGGGCGCAAATCAGGTTTCGTCCGGCGCGCAGGCGCTGGCTCAGGGCACAACGGAGCAGGCCAGTTCCATAGAAGAGCTTTCCGCTACCATAAGCGAGGTTGCAGACCACGTTAAGCAGACGGCGGACAATTCCACGGATGCTAAAGAAAAATCCGGCTTGGCCAAGGATGCCGTTATGAAGAGCAACGAGCAGATGGAAGTTATGCTGGGCGCCATGAACGAGATTAACGAAAAATCAGCAGAGATAGCCAAGATAGTAAAGACCATAGAGGATATAGCATTCCAAACGAATATATTGGCGCTGAACGCGGCTGTTGAGGCGGCGCGCGCGGGCGAGGCGGGCAAAGGCTTTGCCGTGGTTGCGGACGAAGTGAGAAACTTAGCTGAAAAATCTGCTGTGGCGGCTAAGAACACCACATCGCTTATAGACGAAACGGTTTCGGCGGTGGAACGCGGCACCAAGATAGCCGACGGTACGGCCAAAGCGCTTGAAAGAGTGATAAGCTATACAGACGAAACGACCGATATCATATTGCAGATATCTGACGCTTCGAACGAGCAATCTGTAGCCATAACGCAGATAACTACCGGCGCGGATCAGATATCCGGCGTGGTGCAGACAAACAGCGCCACTGCAGAGGAATCCGCCGCCGCCAGCGAAGAGCTGTCCGGACAGGCCAGCCTGCTCAAGCAGCTAGTGAGCCGCTTTCAGTTGCTGAACGAGGATTCTCCGCTGATGGTCGGCCAAAGCACGAGCGCCTATACCACACACGAGGAAAAGACATACACGGAAGGCGATTCGGACGGAAAATACTGATAGAAATATGTAAAAAAGTAGAGTAGTTGTGTAAAAGACGGTTCGCCCCGAATTGACGAATCGTCTTTTTTTTACACAATATGAGTAAAAAAGAATATATACGTTCATTTTGCGCAAAGAATTCAACGGAAATGATCTAATACTAATTCCAAATTAAAACATCTGTTTTAATTTGAAAGCGACGCGCCTACGGCGTGGCATGTTTTGCGCAAGATCAGCCAAAACGCGTCTCATGCCATTCCGAACGCGATTTGCGCTATAAAAAGTGTAAGAACTTTTTTAATGGAATTGGTATGAAATTGTGCGCTTCGAATAAATCTATACATCCCGCAAAACTATATGATATAATATTATAAATGTCAATTTGATGCGATAGTAAAGGCTATTAAATTGAAATCATATACGAACGGCCGGTTCTTCATACCGGGGAGGACAAAAATGTTTGAATCAACACCCGTTAATGATAACGACAGCGTATCGAATGGTTTGAATGTAGAAATCAACTCTACGCCTTGCGCGGCCTGTTTGCTTAAAAACGATGCCGATCTCACATTGGTAGAGGGAAATGATTCGTTTTATGCACTTTTGGGGCTCACGCAGGAGGATATGCAGCTAAAATATGGAGGTAGGCTGGCGGCGCTTTTGGGAGCCGAATCCATAAAGGAGCTTGGTACCCTTGCACAGAGCTTCAGCGGCGCGAGCGAACCGTCCTCCATAAAAATCAGAACAAGCATACAAGGCGGGGACGCCTTTCTGACGGCGCACATATTCTGCCTTGGCGAAGAACGTACGGACTTCTTTTATTGTACGCTTTTTGACATAACGGAATACGAGCTGGAAAAGAGCAGGAACGAAATACTGATCAGCGCGGTGAACATAGTGTCCGAGCAGACCGGTTTCGATTATTTCGAATACGATATGGAAACAGGCACGGCAAAACTCTGCTCCGCCTGCAAGATACTGCCCGCCGGGCTTATGGGCGCTGACGGAAAATGTCAGCATTTTGTTGAGCGCGTGCTGTCAGCAAATTTTATTTTGGAAGATTCAAAAGAAGAGTTCGAAAAGGCCTTTGTCGCTCTGTGCGTGCGAAAGGATAAAGTGGTATGCGAGCTGGAGGCAAACTCAGGCAATGGTACGCTTTTTATAAGGATGGTGCTGGTGGCGCGGCGTGGAGGCGAGGCAAAAACGGCCGTGTGCATAATGGAGGACGTAACGCCGCAAAAGCTTGCCACGCACAACTATTTGAACGAGACACAGTTTTATCAAGCTATGCTGGCTGAAAAGGACGCTTATGCGCACGTTGACGTAACTGAGGACAGGATCACGCGCACGGGCGGTATGTGGAATCTATACAACGAGATCATAGACCGGGTAACATATACTTCGCTTATCACCGAATTTATAAATAAGGTGGTGCACCCAGAGGACAGAAAGCACTATTTGGAAACGATGCAGCGCTCCAACTTCATAGAATCACTGGACAATGGGATAGACCGGCTGGGCTGCGAGTTCAGGCGTATAGTAGAGCAAAACAAAATGATGTGGATGCAGCTTAGCGTGAATCTTTTCAGAGACCCCATGACAAAGCATGTGCTGGCGCTTTTAAACATTACCAATATAGATGAAAGAAAGCGGCACGAGCTGCTTTTGTTCCATGATTCGAGACTGGATCAGCTCACCAATATATACAATCGAAAAATGGCGGAGAGCGAAATAAAATATTGCCTCACAAGGCTTGAGACGCATGAGCTCTGCGCCTTTATGGTTTTGGATATAGATGATTTTAAAAATATAAATGACACGATGGGGCATAAGGCGGGTGACGATGTACTCATGCAGCTTGCGGATATACTTGGCAGCGCTTTCCGCAAGAGCGATGTTATTGGCAGGTATGGCGGCGATGAATTTATAATATTCCTGCGAAACATAAGGTCGAAGGACCGCTTGGTGGAGCGTCTGCAAACACTTTATAAGGTCTTGGCGGAGCAAAGGCTTTCGTGCAGCATTGGCGTATTCATGTTTAATGGAGAGATATCTTACCAGCAGGCTTTTGAGCAGGCGGATATAGCGCTTTACAGGGCAAAGAAAGCGGGTAAGGGCTGTTTTATGTTCTTCGACGCGAAGGACGAGGAGGCCTACCCAATAGCGCTGCAGAGCCGGTATGTTCATTTGCCGGCAGAGGGGGAACCCGAAAGCACGGATGAAAGGAAGCCGCGCAAGTTAGATGCGGACAAAGTTGATTTCAACGCATTCATTGCCGAGCAGGGAGACATAGCCTATCTGGTAAATCCAATAAATTATATGCTTATCTGTGGAAATAAGGCATTTTACGATCGCTTGGGGCTTACGGAGCCGCAGTGCCGCGGCAAGAAATGCTATGAGCTCATGCATAGGCGAGAGACGCCCTGTCCCTTTTGCGGCAAGGCAAGTTGGGCGAGTGATAAGTTTTACATATGGAAGAACTACAACCTTGCTCTGGAGCAGGAATTTTTGATAAAAAACAAATTGGTGCAGTGGGACGGAAGTGAAACGCTGCTGGCGATAGCCGTAGATATATCGAACGACAAGAGCATAGTGGATTCTCTTGATAACGATATGATGGACAGCGAAAGCATGCTTGTGGGCATACAGCGTATGGCCGATGAAGAAACGCTTGAAAAAGCTATGGAGAGCGCGCTTGAAACTATAGGTTTTTTCTTTCGTGCGGATACCGTTTGTATATGGCAGAGGATAGACGGAGAGGGCAAATACGAACGAAAATATGTATGGGACAAGCTGGCTCGGGATATATCCGGCGAATATAGCGGCAGCGAGGCGGACAGATGGCTGTCCGGCAAAAACTGGAGGCAATCGGTTACGCTGGAAACCCCCGAGGCGATGCTGTGCCATTCCTATGACATGTATAATCTTATGAAGGAACGCGGTGTGCGCAATCAGCGTTGGTTTCAGATACGTGAAAACGGTGAGGTGTGCGCCTGCATTTCAATAGACAATATATCACGTAATTTTCAAAACGTGGCCTTCTTAGAGTCTTTTTCCGTGTTCATAGCGGCCGAGATGAAAAAACGTGGCCTCATAGAAGAAGCGGTGTATGCGGACCGGCACGACGATCTCACAGATCTTTTGAGCCGAAAGAGCTTCGAGGAATATATGACGCTTTACGATCCCGATACAGTGCACTGTGTCGGCGTTGTTTTGGCCAATTTCAACAACCTCAAGGGCATAAACAGCGCGCACGGATTTCAGACGGGGAATTATTACATAGTGCGTTTTGCGGACATACTGCGAAATGTTTTCCCGGGCGATAGGATATACCGCCTCAACGGCGATGAATTTTTGGTCATAACAACGGTATCCGGACGCGCTGTTTTGGAGGAGAGCATAGTCAGGCTGGAGCAGGCCGTGAGAGAAACGGGGGAATTCAGTGTTTCGCTGGGCTATTCCTGGGACGATGTGGAAAAGGACATCTCCGTTTTGATAGAGCAGTCCACGCAGGCCATGCGCCTTAACAAGAAGCGCCACTACGATTCCATACCGGTAGCGGAGGATACCGAACGCCGCAAGATGCTAAGCGAACTTGTGGCATCTATTGAGAATGGCGAATTTGAGGTGTTCATGCAGCCCAAGGTGGAGTTTTTGAACAACGAGGTCATAGGCGCCGAAGCGCTGATACGCTATAGCCATAAGGAGCTTGGCATAATACCGCCCAGCAAATTTATAGATCTGCTGGAAAAGAACAATCTCATAAGATTTATAGATCTGTTCGTTTTTGAGCAGGTGTGCAAAAATTTGGAGAAATGGAAGCGCGAAGACTGCTTTTTGCCCATAATATCGCTCAATTTTTCCAGGATCACGCTGCTTGAGCGGGATATACTCTCATATATGGAAGAAATAATTTCGCGTTACGATGTTTCCAAACGAAATATGGAGATAGAAATAACGGAAAGCGTTGCCAATATGGGCAAAAGCATGTTGTATCAGGCGGCATGCGAGATATACGCGGCGGGCTACGCTATATCGCTTGATGACTTCGGCACTAAATATACTAACCTTTCCATACTGGCCGATCTGGATTTCAGTATGCTCAAGCTGGACAAGAGCCTAATAGGTGAACTGGGCAACCACCCCACGCACAAGCTTATATTGAAAAATGTTGTGAATATGTGCAACGATCTGGGCATAAAGGTGATCGCGGAGGGCGTGGAAACAGAGCAGCAGGAAAACATACTGCGCGAGATAAACTGCCAGATGGGGCAGGGATACCTATACGGCAAACCCATGCCTGTAAATGAATTTTACGAAAAATATATAAAAAATAACCGTGCGACACGCAGTTTATGAGCGGCGCACGGTCATTTCCTAGGGCGGGGCAGGGAGGATTTGCGGCCTCAAACCTCCTCGCCACGGCCAAGCCTTTCGAACACGCTGGAGATATATTCGCTGCTCTTATATTTCAGCGGATAATTCTGCAAGGCTTCCTCGCACATATCGGCCGAAAGGTTGACAAGCGGCGAATCGTCTACGAAAAGGAGCTTGTTTTCATCTGTTGATGTGGATTGGTTTACGGACAGGGTCCACAGATTACGTTTAATCCACACGCAGGAAACGGGCGTATCGTATTCCATCGCGCCCTGTGTGGCATGGATCTTCACGTTGGAGTGCTTTTCAACGAACTCATGAGTATCGGCAAAATGCTTCAAATGCTGAT
>CAYXFB010000102.1:0-6880 GCA_964464145.1 uncultured Christensenella sp. | reverse complement strand
AACATAAATCTTGTCATTGAAAGCTTATTTACAGAGATAACTTCACAAGCTCTAAATCTACGGAATGCTCACTGTCCTTATGAACATTCGACATGGTCGGGGTGACAGGATTTGAACCTGCGCCCTCTTCGTCCCGAACGAAGCGCGCTACCAAACTGCGCTACACCCCGGCCTCTCAAGATTCACGAATTTGATTGTACCATCTCAGGGTGGTTATGTCAATTACGGGTATCACTTTTTTTGACATAAAAAATATTGTGCCGTGCGTATTTTTGGGCCTTTCCATTTTAACCCAGCGATCATATTCTCATTCGCCTCCGTACGCGGTCACCACCTCGTCGTACATTTCAAGCTCCACGCCCGAAAGCTCCTGAAAATTTATTCGCACCGCTCCCCGCAGGCTTGCTATAAAGTCGTCCGTCATCTTTTGCGACGCTCTTTGTATTATGTCCTTCACCTGCGCGTCTATGCCGTGCTCTAGCCCGCATATGTCCACTTTAAAGGGTGCGCGGCCATTAAGCGCCAGCGCCTCGTCCATCGCTTGAAGCAGCCTGTTTCCGTTCAGCTCGCCTTCGCCCAGCACCACGGCGTTGCCATGCGCGGCAGCAAACTCCGCGTTCAGTATCTGCTCTCCCCTGCTCGATCTTGCGCTTATGGGTATGCATACCGTCCTTTTGCCCAGCGCCAGCGTTTCCAGTATGGCGTTCGATCCGCACCGGGTGACCACCACATCCGCCGCCGCCATCAAGGCGCCCATACCCTTGTGAACATACTCTAGCTGCCTGTAGTTGCCTTCACAGCTTATGCCCCCGTCCACATTGCCCTCTCCGCATATGTGCACTATATCATAGCGCTTGGTGAGCTTTTCAATATTTTCTCTTACCACGTTATTTATGGATACCGAACCCATGCTGCCCCCCAGGATCAGGCATCTGGGTTTATCGTTCGCCGCGTCCTTCACGCGCCTCGGGCCCACGTCAAGCAGCTCCGGACGAACCAATATGCCCGCGAACTCCGCCGTCCTGCCGCCGCCTATACGCGTATCGGGGAATGCCGAATACACCTTTTCCGCGAAGGGCATACATATACTGTTCGCCAGCCCCACGCTGCGATCCGTTTCGCGTATGAATACGGGTATGCCCAGCCTGCGCGCCGCCAGCACAACGGGCACGGAAACATACCCCCCGCCCGAATACAAAAGCTGCGGGCGCTCGCTCTTCAAAATACCGTAGGCCTCGAAAAAGCCCTTCATCACGCTGAATATATCCTTTATATTCTTCATGGAAAAATCACGCCGCCATTTTCCCGTGCTCACGCCGTAATATTTCACATCGCCTAGCTCCGCCGCCAGCTCCTTTTCCCTGCCTTGCTCCGAGCCTATATATATTATGTTACAATCCTGCGCTTGCAGGCGAGGTATCAATATAGTATTGGCTATGGCGTGTCCGGCGGTGCCTCCGCCCGTAAATGCTATCTTCATTATATCGCTCCTTTCACTCTATACCCTGGCCATACTCAAAAAATTTTCGGCCTGCTCATAGGCCAGCACCGCCTTTTCCGAACGATACTGATACCCGCGGCTTTTTTCCGCGGCAGCCTTAGCGGGCTCCTCCTTCGGGTATACAACATACATCTCGTCATCCAGCGGATACAGCCTTTCCAATTCATCCTCGCAGAGAAGCTGCTCGTTCAGCTTTTCCCCCGGCCTTACGCCAATTATGTTGATCGCGCCGGTGTCTAGGCCCCTCTTGGCCAAAAGGTACCTCGCTATATCAATTATCCGCAGCGCGGGCATAACGGGCATGAATATCTCGCCGCCCCGCCCGCACAGCGCCGCCCTCGCGAGCAGCCTGGCCGCGCGGTCTATGGGTATGAAAAAGCGGTTCATCCTGTCGTCCGTAAGATCAACTGCTCCCTTTTGCTCTATCTGCTTTTTAAACAGCGGTATCACGCTGCCCGTGCTCTCCACCAGATTACCGCTGCGAAACACTATGAACCTCGTTTTTCCGTTCTGTCCGTTTGCCGAAAGCACCAGCTTCTCGCCCAGCAGCTTTGTGCATCCGTATGTGCAGTTGGCGTTTATGGCCTTGTCTGTGGATACGTTCACCACCCGCTCTATCCCCGCGTCCATCGCGCAATCGATTACGTTCTGCGTGCCGAAAACGTTTGTTTCCACCGCCTCCATAGGCGACCTTTCGCATATGGACACATGCTTGAGCGCCGCCAGATGAAAAAGTATATCGCAGCCTTTGCAGGCCTTCAACAGCGCGGAGCGGTCGCGTATATCTCCTATTACCGTCTCCACCTCGGGCTGGGGAAATTCCGTTTGCAGGTTTATAATTTGAAGCTCATTGCGGGCATACAC
The DNA here is from genome assembly GCA_964464145.1 of uncultured Christensenella sp. GTDB lineage: Bacteria > Bacillota > Clostridia > Christensenellales > Christensenellaceae > UBA5399. The sequence continues at coordinate 4,515 of CAYXFB010000102.1, read as the reverse complement.
TTTTACCTTGGAAGCCCCCCGAATAAGCAATTCTCTTATGAGCACTCTGCCCAGCGAGCCCGTGCCGCCCACCACTATAACTTTCTTGTTCTCCATTTCTTCACCCCGCTACATTGTTTATGGCTCTATTCTATACGCGCCATGTTACAGCCATTTGACAAACGGAAAAGTTTTTTTGATCCGCACAAAAAAACCGGCGTTGCCTCTGCGCCGGTTTCGCATAGATATATCTACAGTTTGAAAAACACTTTGAATGTTATTACGCCCTCGCTCATATCGCAGGAAACATCATAGCCCAGCTTTTCCGCGCCGCTCTTCACCAGCGCGAGCCCCAGGCCGGTGCCGGACAGCTCCTTGTTTCGCGAGGCTTCGCCCACATAAAAGGGCTCCCACAGCCGCGATATATCGGGCGAGGTATCCGTATCGTTAGACACCGCGAAGACATACACCTCATCCGCCTTTTTAAGCGACACGCTTATTACATTGCCGGACGAATATTTTATTGCGTTGGATAGCAGATTGGTCAATATCAGCGCTAGCGTTTCACTGTCGCTCTCTATCATGGCGTCCTCGCATATATCACTTTCAAACGCCGCGCCCCGCCGCTCCGCCAAAATGCTTTGCTCCTCCAAAAGCGCTTCCAGCATCCGGTCAAGCGCAAGCGCTTCCCTTTTATGCACCGCTTTTTTGACGCGAGACAGGTACAGCAGATTTTCCACCATCTCCCCCATGCGCTCGTTTTGCCTTATCACGGTATCCAAAAACGTGCCGTCGTCCAGTCCGTCGCGCAGGCCGCCCGCGTAAGCCTGCACCAGCGCTATGGGCGTCTTCAGATCGTGCGCCACGTTGTCCATGAGCTGCTCCATCTGCCTGTTTTTGTTAAGCAGCTCGTCCTGATATATCTGCAGCTCGGAGCACATCTGGTTCATGCTGTCGGCCACCGTCTGCAGCTCGTCGTTCGTGTTTATATCTATTGAATGGAAATCCCGCGCCGCTATATCCTCTGCGAAGCGTTTCATTTTATCAAGCGGCCGGGTGATACGTTTCACCAGCACCATCACCAATATCAAGGCCACTATTAGCGCGCAGATCATCACAAAGCCGGTGGCCGTGTTTATTATGCCTATCGCGTCCTCTATGTGGGGTATTATCATGGCCACGGCGCACAGGTTCTGCCCGTTTTCCAAATACTCCACCAATATGCTGTAGTTCAGCTTCCCCTGATTGTATACGCGCAATTGCTTGCCGTTTTCCATCACGGATTGATAATCCTGATCCCAAAGCCAAAACTTTTGGAAGCCTATGCCCTTTTCCATAAGCGCGGCGCGAAGCTGCTCGTTCAGCTTGTCGTTATCGCCCGTGTTGGGCGTCCAGACCACCGTCACCTCCTCCGACTGCTCTATGTATGCGGCCGCCTCCTCGATACCGCCTTCGCCCTGCGCACGCGCCGTCAGCCGTTCGCATATCTCGTCTATGGAGGCTTTTTTCTCGTGCAGATAGTAGCGCTCCACCACGTTCGAGTTTATGAGCAACGATGCTGTTATGGTGGTAAGCAGTATCACCGCGATCCCCAGCGTAAATTTTTTGGATAATTTATTCATCGGCAGACCCCAGTGTATAGCCCATACCCACGTTTGTTTTTATTCGCCCCTCGCCTATCTTGGCTCTAAGCCGCCTTATGTGCGTGTCCACCGTGCGCATATCGCCCTCGTAGTCCTGCCCCCAAACGCTATCCAGCAGCTGCTCGCGCGAAAGCGTTATGCCCGCGTTCAGCATAAAATATCTCAGCAACTCAAATTCGGTCTTTGTGAGCACCAGCTTTTCCTCGCCCCGTCGCGCCTCCAGCGTTTGCTGGTTCAGGGCCAGCTCTCCGCATCTAAGCTCCTGCTCCAGACGGCACAGCTTTTTTATTCGCAGCAACAATATTTTCATATCGAACGGCTTTCTGAGATAATCGTCCGCGCCCATCGTAAGCCCCAGTATCTCGTGCTCGTTTTCGCTTTTGGCGGTCAGCATCAATATTTTTACGGGTATATTGAGCTTCCTAACCTCCCGGCACACATCCAGCCCATCCTTCACGGGCATCATCCAATCCAGTATCAAAAGATCGGCTGCTCTTTTCTCCAAACACAAAAGCGCAGCCGTGCCGTCCGCCGCCGCTTCCACGTCATACCCCTCCTTTTTCAAATAAAGGGTGAGTATCTTCCTCATATCCGGGTCGTCCTCCGCTATCAATATACGCATAAAAAAGCTCCTTACAAAAATACGGCCCTTAAAGCAGCGGATGTCACGTGTATAGAGTTTGGCCTGTATACATATTATACGCTAATATTACAGCATTACGCGGCGCAAAACAAAACTATTTATCCGCGCTTATAAACGCTATGTTCCATTTATATTACCCACGCTCTGTTACAGCCGTGTTACAGGGCGCTTATTTTCGCGCTTGACATTATCACTAACTAGTGATATCTTTATATCATGAGAAATGACAAGACAAATGGGAAGCTAGTCATTGCAATGAGCCGTGCGCTGCGGACAACGCATATAAAAAGCGAGGCCATGCTCCGCCAAAACGGGCTAACGCGCGCACAATTTGAGGTTTTGGAGGCGCTGTACCACAAGGGCAGCCTCACGGTAGGCTCGCTGATAGACACGGTGCTTTCCACGAGCGGAAATATGACCGTGGTAATACGCAATCTGGAGCAGAACGGTATGGTGCGGCGCACAAAAAAAGAAACGGACGCGAGATCATACCTCATAGATTTGACGGAAGCCGGCCGCGAGATCATATCCTCCGTGTTTGAAAAGCACATGGAGAATTTGGAAAACGCTCTTCTTCCCTTAACGGACGAGGAAAAAAACACTATTATAAATATTTTAAATAAGCTGCGGTGACACAGCTTAGGAATGGGAGAATGATATGGAATTTTATGAAGCTATGAGGGCGCGGCGCAGCAGATACGATATTACAGACGCCTCGCCTATCTCCGACCAACGTATAGAGCAGATATTGTCCGATCTTATTACACACACACCCTCCGCTTTTCACTCTCAAAGCTCGCGGGCGGCTCTTTTGCTTGGCGCTAACCATAAACGCCTGTGGAATATCGTTCGCGAAACGCTGAAAGCCGTAGTTCCGGCGGAAAGCTTTGCGCCTACCGAGGCAAAGCTGGCCTCATTTGAAGCGGGCCACGGCAGCATACTCTATTTCGAAGATATGGATACCGTGAAAAGGCTGCAATCAGAATTTCCCTCTTACGCGGAAAATTTCCCCATATGGTCTATGCAAAGCGCCGGTATGCTGCAATTTGCCGTTTGGACGGCGCTTTCAACGGAGGGGCTGGGCGCATCACTGCAGCATTATAACCCCCTGATAGACGAGGCGGTGCACAGCGAATTCGCCATACCACAGAGCTGGAAGCTGCTGGCGCAAATGCCCTTCGGCACACCTGCCAGCCAGCCGGACGAGCTCTCCCACGATCCCGTGGAGGCGCGCCTCATTGTGCATGGTGAAACGCTATGATAAATATAATAGATAACAAAAAAATGGGCAGAAGCGACCTGGGCTGGCTGCACAGCATTTTCCACTTTTCCTTCGCGGGATACTATAACCCGGACAACCTGCAATTTGGAGCGCTGCGGGTGGTGAACGACGATATAGTGGAGCCGGGCACCGGGTTCGATACCCATCCGCACAACGATATGGAAATAATAAGCTACGTTGTGGACGGAACGCTTACCCATCAGGACAGCATGGGCAACAAGCGCGAGCTTACACGCGGGCAGGTACAATATATGAGCGCGGGCACAGGCGTTCAGCACAGCGAACACAATCTGGGCACTGCCCCGCTGCGATTCCTGCAGATATGGATATTGCCGGATAAAAAAGGCTACGCGCCCAATTACGGAGATCACCGTTTCGCCTGGGAGGAGCGCAAGGAAAAATGGCTTCACATAGCCTCCGGCACCGATTCGGCACCTATAAGCATACATCAGGATGTGGATATTTTTGTGCTCAGTCTGGATGCCGCGCAAACATTGTCCTATACGCTGGGTGAAGGGCGACAGGCTTACCTCATACAGATAGAGGGGCGCGGCAGTGTGAACGGCAATGTTCTAAACGAGCGTGACGCCGCCGAGATCACAGACGAAAGCAGCGTAACGCTGAGCGCCGAGACCCCTTCACACTATATTCTTCTGGATATGAAGGCCGAGTGACATCATCATACTAAGTAAAGCAATGGCATCTGTGCCGCCAACGCGTTTACCGGCGGCGCAGATATTCATATACAAAATTGTTGATTTTGAAATATCGGTATGGTAATATATAAAAGCAGTCCGATTCGGAGCATGCTAACGTGGCACAGTCGGTAGCGCAGCTGATTCGTAATCAGCAGGTCGGGGGTTCGAATCCCCCCGTTAGCTCCAAATAAAAAAGCCAACGCCAGAGGTGTTGGCTCAGACTGTCGAAAAAATGGATGCTAGGCGTAGGCGTAGCATCCATTTTTGTAT
>CAYXFB010000101.1:0-7132 GCA_964464145.1 uncultured Christensenella sp. | reverse complement strand
TGGCCTGTATGGTGGAGCAGTTGGGATTGGCAATTATGCCGTTGTGCCATTTTATGTCCTGCGGATTCACCTCGGGAACGACCAGCGGCACCTTTTTATCCATACGCCAGGCGCTGGAATTGTCTATAACCAGCGCGCCGGCCGCAACCGCGCAGGGTGCAAACTTTGTGCTTGTGCCGCCGCCCGCCGAAAACAGCGCTATGTCTATATCCTTGCCGTCGAAGCAGGTTTCCGTAAGCTCCTCTATCACGTGCTCTTTGCCCATGAAATCAACCTTTTTGCCCGCACTGCGGGCGCTGGCGAAAAGATAGTAGTTGTTCACGGGCAGCTTGCGCTCCTCCAGTACCTCAAGGAACTTTCTGCCCACCATGCCTGTTGCGCCCACTACGGCGACGTTGTATTTCTTCATTTTTGCCTCCTTCGCGCCCGGCGGCGCTTTATAAAAATAAAAAACAGCGCATTTGCGCGCCGTTATCTTCAGATACCAGTAGCGCAACACCACAAAAATCGCGGTGACAGTTACGTGGATATTATCCGCGTACCCAGGGTAAAAAACCGTTCGGCACAGGCTTTCCCTTCGGCGTCCAGCCCTTTTGCGGTATGGCAACTGGCCTGCCGTGGCCTGCCGCACCGTTACTTTTGCATAAACGCGCCTCTAACTGTACATATTCAACTAGCTATATTATACAGGCAACATATATAAATGTAAACTGTTTTTTGACTTGTTTCGAAAGAGTTCATTTGTAATATTGGCGCGGAAATGGTACTATTGTAGCAGCATGGGAGGATGGCGGACTATGGATATACGGCAATGGCTTGCCGCTTATGAGGACGAAACAGTAAATTTGCGCAGAACACTGCACAAAATGCCCGAATGCGCCTTCGAGGAAAGGGAAACATCGGCTTTTATACAAAGCTACCTTGGGGCGCTCTGCCCAAGCAGCATAGAGGTGCTGGCGGGCACGGGTGTTAAGGCAGTTTTTTTAGCGCCGGGCGCGAAACGCACGGTTGCAATACGCGCAGATATAGATGCGCTGCCCGTAGCGGAGGAGACCGGGCTTCCCTTTGCCTCGCAAAACGAGGGGCGAATGCACGCCTGCGGGCACGACGCTCACATGGCAATGGCGCTTACTGCCGCCAAGATAGTGAGCGAACGCAGGCCGGGCATCAATGTGGTTTTTATATTTCAGCCGGCGGAAGAGGCGCTGGGCGGCGCGGAGCCCATGGTGGCGCAGGGCGTGCTGGAAAATCCGCATGTTGACGAGGTGTACGGACTGCACCTGTGGCCGGATGTGGAGCTTGGCAGGGTGGGAATAAAGCAGGGCAGGCTGATGGCCGCCATGAATGATGTGAATATAGAGATAACCGGGCGCTCCTGCCACGGCGCGCGGCCGCAGCAGGGAAGGGACGCCATTGTAGCGGCGGCGCACTTTATAACGGCGGCGCAGACCATATTGTCTCGCGGAGTGGCGCCGGGCGATCCGGCGGTGCTTACGCTCGGCAGGATAGAGGGCGGCGAGGCACGCAACGTTATAAGCGCAAAGGTGCGGATAGAGGGAACGGTGCGCTCCTACAGCGAGGAGACCTCGGCGTTTATGGTAAGCCGTGTGAATGAGTTGCTGGCGGGCATAGAGCGTATGTTTGACGTGAAATGCGAAAACAGACAAACGATGAGCTTTCCGCCCGTTATAAACCCGCGCGGGCTGTACGAAAAGGTATATTCGCTGCTGGCAGAGCACGAGCGCGCACCCTTTGAAAAGGTTATGATGTCTGAGGATTTTTCCTTCTATCAGAAGGCTGCGGACGGTTTTTACGCCATGCTGGGCGTAAAGAAGGAGAAGGGCGAGCCGCTGCATTCCTGCCGCTTCGATTTTGACGAGAGGGCGCTCATAATGGGCGTGGAATATTATTTGCGGGTGCTGGGCATTGACTGAGCAATACGAAAAGCTGGCCGCCGTGTACGACAGCTTTATGTACGACGTTTCGTACGCGGAGTGGGCGGAGTATATATCGCGCATGATAACGGGTGTAGCTGTGCTGGAATACGCTTGCGGCACGGGCGGGCTCACGCTGGAGCTGTGCGCGCGCGGCTTTGATGTGCTGGGCGTGGATATTTCGGAGGATATGCTGGACGTGGCGGCGCAAAAGCTGCGCAAAAATGCATACGATGTGAAGCTGGCCTGCGCGGATATGACGGATTTTACGCTGAATAAGCAAGCTGGCTGCGCGGTGTGCGCCTGCGATGGAGTGAACTACATAACGGAGCGGGAGGCGCTGGAGCGTTTTTTCCGCAATGTGTACAAAAACATAGCGGCGGGCGGAGCTTTTTTGTTCGATATAAGTTCTGCGTATAAGCTGCGAGAGGTGCTGGCGGACGAATTTTTTTACGACGATTCGGACGAGGGCACGCTGTTTTGGCAAAACGATTTTGACGCGCAAAGCGGCCTGCTTACGATGGATATATCGCTGTTTGTGCCGCGGGGCGACGTTCATATAAGGTACGATGAGCGGCACGTGCAGCGGGCGTGGACGGAAGAGGAAATAAAAGCGGCGCTCAAAAAAGCGGGCTTTAAAGATATAAAAGCATTTGGATTCATGACGGAGGAAGGACCGGAGGCGGATTGTGAGAGGATACAGTTTTCGGCGGTAAAAGGAGAGAAGGTATGAGTGATGTTTTGGTCAGGGCAATTTTGAACGGTGAGGCTACTGTGTGCGCCTGCGATATCTCGCGCATGGCGGAGGCGGCGCACGTAACGCACAATACGATGCCCGTGGCTACTATTATATTGGGAAGAACCATAGCGGCGGCAACACTGCTTTCGGCAGGGCTTAAAAATAAAACGGATCGCCTCACGCTTATGATAAACGGCGGCGGCGACGCGGGAACCATTATGGCGGTGGGAAACGCCGCGCTCAAAATAAAGGCGTACATGGCCAACCCGGGCGTGAACCCGCCACCCTCCGCGCGCGGCACCTTCGACATAAGCGGAGCCGTGGGCAGGGACGGTTATATAACGGTGGTGCAGGATTCCGGGCTGGGTGAGCCGTATACGGGTAAGGTGCCGCTGGTGTCGGGCGAGGTAGGCGAGGATGTGGCGCAGTATCTGCTTATATCGCAGCAGCAGCCCTCCATTGTGTATGTGAACACCTGGCTGGAGACGGATATGTCCGTGGTGAACGCGGGCGGGCTGCTCATAAGCCCGCTGCCGGGATGCAGCGAGGAAACGCTTGATGAAATAGAGCGGCGCATAGCCGAAATAAACAATTTCGCCGTGTATCTCTTCCAATTTTCCGTGGAGGATATAATATATAAGATATTCGGCGGCATGGATGTTAAGATATTGGGCAGCGAGAAGCCTGTCTACGAATGCGATTGCAGCAAAGAACGGCTGGAGCAGGTTATAATATCGCTGGGCGAAGCGGAGCTGCGCGACATGATAGAAAAGGACGGCTGTGCGCAGGTCACCTGCCATTTTTGCAACAAGGTATACGACTTTACGGCGGATGAGCTGGAAAGCCTGCTGCTGCAGGCAAAGGAAAGGAACGAATGAGCGAAGAAAAGAAGATACTAAAATTCAAGCAGCCGGCGGAATTTTATTACCGCATGTCGCAAAAGCTTATGGACAACGGCAGATATGTGCATGCGCTGTCCGCGATAAGAAAAGCTGTGGATATGGAGCCGGAGGACTATGAATATTCGCTGTGCCTAGCGGAGGTTTTGACGGAGCTTACAAAGTATGAGGAATCAAACCGCGTGCTCTTTGACGTTATAGAGCGGGGCGACGACGTGAGCGCGGAGTGTTTCTTTTGCCTGGGCTGCAATTTTATGGGGCTTAACGACATTCCCAAGGCGCAGGAGAGCTTCGAAAAATATTTGCAGGTGCAGCCGGAGGGCGAATACCGCGAGGAAGTGGAGGATTTTCTCTACTATTTCGATTCGGAGGAGTTCGACGATTATTACGAGGACGAAGAGGACGAGGAAGTATACGAGAAGGCGCGCGAGGGCAAACGCTACCTTGATCGCGGCGAATACGAAAAAGCGGTGGAGACGCTGGAGGCCATAGACAACGAGGACGGCGAGATGTCTTACGCCAAAAACAATCTGGCGCTGGCTTACTACTGCCTCAAAAATATTGCCAAGGCCATGGAGGTAACGCGCAAGGTACTGAAAAAGAACAAGGCCAACCTTCACGCGAATTGCAATATGGCGGTTTTCATGAGCGAGGTAGAGCGTATGCAGGAGGCCAATAAATATCTTGATATTGCGCTCAAAATAAAGACGGAAACGAGCGAGGACATATATAAGATAGCCATAACGCTGTGCGAGCTTGGCAGGCATGAGGAGGCCGTGGGCTATCTCAAGGAGCTGGCCAATATATCGCCATACGATGAGAAGGTGCTCTATTACCTTGCGGCGGCCTATCACAACACGAACAGGTTCAAGGAGGCCATAAATCTGCTGGACGATATAAAAAAGCTGGATCACCCCGGCGTTATAGCGGATTACTATATTCGCCGCATAAACCAGGAGATACAGGAGCCGGAGAGCTACGAGGAAATGGCCTATGTGTATCAGGTACCGGCGGAGGAGGCCAAGAAGAAAATAAAATACCTGAACGATTCGCTGAAGCTGCCCGATTCCGAATACAGCGTGATGTGGAAGAACGACGTTGTTTTTCAGGATACCATACTCTGGGGGCTGGAATACGGCGACGAAAATATAAAGCGCGCCATAGCCGGTATGGTGGCGGGCTTTGCGGACAAGCGGGCGGAGCGTATATTACGCGATTTTTTGCTCAAAAAGCGGCAGCCGGACGAGGTGAAAAACGATATTTTCGTGCTGCTAAAGCGCATGAGCGCCAAGGAGCCATACATCGCTTATATAAACGGCGAGGTGGTGGAGGTGAAGGTGGGCGCTTACGATCTTGACGCGGAGGGTATGGGCAAGGAGTACGCGGAGCTTTTTCACAGGCTGTACGACGCCATAAACATGTATTATTCCGAAGATGTGCTGCGCTGTACGCTGGAGGTCATAGCGGCCTACCTTGAGAAGCAGACGGAGCAGGGCGAGATAAAAATAAACGAAACGGCGGCCGCGCTGCTTTTTTTGGCGCTGCGGGATTGCGGGCAGGAGGAGGACATGGCAGAGCTGTGCGCGCGGCTACAGGCGGACATGGAGGGCGCTATGGACGTGGTGCGCATGATGGGCGGCCGTGTGAGCTCGGAAATAGAGATATAGCGCGTTAGCGCGTTTGGAATTGCATGAGACGTAGCCGCATAGCGGCACTGCGCAATTTTGCTCAGTATTTCAAATTAAAGATTTTAATTTGAAATTAGTATTAGGGGGATTATGAAATATAGATGTTACGCTTCCTGTGCCTTTGGCATAGAGGGCGTTTTGGCGGATGAGCTTAAAAAGCTGGGGTTTGAGGATGTGGCGGCGCAGGACGCGCGCGTATATTTTTCGGCGGACGAGGTGGGCGTGGCGCGCGCCAATGTTTTTTTGCGCACGGCGGACAGGGTGTATATAGTGCTGGGCGAGTTTGAGGCGACCACCTTCGACGAGCTGTTCGAGGCGGTGCGGCGCATAGATTTTGCTTCCATGCTGCCTTCGGACGCGCGCTTTCCCGTGGACGCTAACTGCGTGCGCTCCGAGCTTATGAGCGTGTCGGACGTGCAGGCCGTGTCCAAGAAGGCGGTGGTGCGCGCACTGGAACGAACCTACAACATAAAACGCTTCGAGGAGAACGGCAACGTTTTCAACATATACGTGAACATACACAAAAATTTGGTCACCGTGGCGCTGAATACCAGCGGGGCGGGGATGAATCGGCGCGGCTACCGCCTGAAAAACGCGCAGGCGCCGCTGAAAGAAACGCTGGCGGCTGCGCTAATACTGATCTCGCGCTGGGGCAGGCGGGATTTTATAGATCCCATGTGCGGCAGCGGCACAATAGCCATAGAGGCGGCCATGATGGCGGCAAACATGGCGCCCGGCATAAAGCGCAGGTTTGACGCGCAAAACTATTCGAACGCGTTCAAAGCGGCCTTTGCCGATATGCGCACGCTCGCCAAGGAAAGCATAACGCCCGCCAAGGCGAGGGTTTTCGCCTCTGATATAGACCGACGAAGCCTTGCGCTGGCAAGGGAACACGCGCATAATATGGACGTTGCGGAGCTCATAAGCTTCAAAAACGCATCGGCTCTGCAACTGGCCCAGCCCGATCAGCCGGCCAGCATAATAACCAACCCGCCCTACGCCGTGCGCATGGGCGAGCGCAAGGAGGTGGAGCGCCTGTACCGCGATATGGGAAGAGTGTTCGGTGCGCTTGGCGACACCAAAGTGTTTGTGATATGCGCGGCTGAGGATTTTGAAAAGCTATACGGCAAAAAGGCGGACAAAAAACGCAAGCTTTATAACGGCAATCTCAAATGTACGTATTACCAGTATTTTAGGAAGAACAGCTGAGTGGGCGAGTGCAAGCTATTTTTTGATCTCAATATTTTGATGCAGCACCGCATTCGCTGCATGCAAAATCATGTAACGATATTATTCCGCCGCATTGTGAGCAGCGGAATTTTTTTATTTGCATATCCATAAAAGCCTGCAAGCCGTTTTGCGCGACACAGCGGCTGTTTTCAATCAAGCTGATTTTGTAGCGCTTTACGTAGTTTTTATCAAGTTGCTTAATTATATTGCAGGGAAAATCCAGACATTCATAGCAGTGGGTAATATGCCTTTGGCGCGCGCAGTCTGATATTTTGCATTTGCGGCAATGCTCGGGCTTTGACAGGTCTCCGTTTAGGCAGCCCGCACAGCTTTTTTTGCTGTTGCAGTGTTTATAGCATACCATGCAGTTCATACCGCAGGGAGCGAGCATATTATTTTCTATTGCAGCGGGCATTATCAATATGATTAACTCTTTGCGTATATAAAAGTACCAAATAAATTATAAATCAATAGTAGGGAAAAAGCAAAAAAATAACCGCAAATTTCTTTGCGGTTAGTCATACAAAATTTTGCATGAGCTTAGAGATAGAGAATTAGGTTTAAGAGAGACATCCTGTAAAAAAAACTGGCGACCTGGAAGAGACTCGAACTCTCGACCTCTAGCGTGACAGGCTAGCGTTC
>CAYXFB010000100.1:0-7681 GCA_964464145.1 uncultured Christensenella sp. | reverse complement strand
TAACATAAATCTTGTCATTGAAAGCTTATTTACAGAGATAACTTCACAAGCTCCTCTAAAGTAGCTGGCTATATTATCGATATCGAAAACCTTATCAGCGGATATTCGCGCGATGATTTCTTATCTGACATTCGTACAAACAGAGCCGTTTGCATGACGCTGGTGGTAATCGGCGAAATTTTGCCCAATATGACGAAAGACTCTTTAAACAGATTGTCTCTGCCTGTAAAAGAAATTCGCGGCTTACGGAATGTATTAGCTCATAAGTACGGTGAAGTCAATATGTCAAGAATATGGATAACCGTTACCGAAGATTTACCAGTTTTGAAGAATGATCTATCAAAGCTTTTATTCGAATAATAGACCATCAATTAGAGATCGTTTCCAGCTTCGGCGCAAACAAAAACCGCTGTAACCCTTGATTGCAGCGGTTTTATCATTTGGAGGCGCCACCCGGATTTGAACCGGGGGTGAAGGATTTGCAGTCCTCTGCCTTACCACTTGGCTATGGCGCCGTTTTAGCGAAGCACTTTGATATTATATAAATTTTCGCCGCGTATGTCAAGCGAAAAGCGCAGGTATTCCTTGCAAATATGTGTCGCGCAAAAAACATTACCTGCACACGAATATTTATGAATAAAACCTGCGCAATGTGTTTAGCATTATATAGTACCATTATTGTATTTAGGAGGTAAGTTTATGGAAAAATATGAATGCGGCCCCTGCGGCTATATCTACGACCCTGCGGAGGGCGATCCGGACAACGGAATAGCAGCGGGCACGGCCTTTGCCGATCTGCCGGAGGATTGGGTATGCCCCGTTTGCTTTGTTGGCAAGGACGAATTTCAACCTGTAGCCGAGTAAAAAACTGAGCCCCGCGTATATATGAAACGCGGGGCTTTTGCCTTTTCTCTATCGCCTGTTGCCCAGTTCGCCAAAAAGCTCTTCAAGGCTGAGCCCCTTTTCGTTCATCAGCACCAGCAGATGGTAAATGAGGTCGGCCGCCTCGTATCGCAGCTCGTCAGTTCCCTCGTTTTTGGAGGCTATTATTACCTCCGCGCTTTCCTCGCCCACCTTTTTGAGAATTTTGTCTATACCCTTCTCAAAGAGGTAATTTGTATACGAACCCTCCTTGGGGTTCACCTTCCTATCCGCGATCACGCCGTATAGCTCGTATAGCAGCGCGGAATTGGCCACGCTCTCCTCCTGCTGCACCAAGTTGAAAAAGCAGCTCTGAGCGCCCGTGTGGCAGGCAGGGCCGGTTTGGCGCACCTTTACCAGCACGCAATCCTTGTCGCAATCGAGCGCAAACGAAACCAGCTTTTGCAGGTTGCCACTCGTTTCGCCCTTCTTCCACAGGCTCTGGCGCGAACGCGAAAAATAGTGCGCATAGCCCGTTTCCAGCGTTTTTTTAACGGCCTCCTCGTTCATGTAGGCCTGCATTAGCACATCGCCCGTCTGCGCGTCCTGCGCGATCGCAGGCACCAGACCGGCCTCGTTGTACTTTATTTCACCCAATATATCCATTTTCTCTCCTATACCAAAAGCAAGTAACTCCACTGCCCATCAACTTGCCCTTAAATCCCTTAACCTTAATTCTGCATTCTTAATTGTGCGAAGCCCTAGCTACGCACAGCTATGCCCCGCGCGTCTAAATATTCCTTTAGCTCGGCAATGGTAAGCTCTTTATAGTGAAACAGCGAAGCCGCCAGCACGGCGCTTGCGTCCGCCCGCTCTATTACCTCGGCAAAATGCTCGGGCTTGCCCGCGCCGCCCGAGGCTATGACGGGCACGCCTAAATTGCTTGCGATCAGCTTTGTCAATTCTATATCGTAACCGTTTTTGGTGCCGTCCGCGTCCATGCTGGTCAGAAGTATCTCTCCCGCACCGCGCGAAACGCCCTCCTCCGCCCATTTGAGCGCGTCTATGCCCGTGTTCACCCTGCCGCCGTTTAGATATACGTCGTACCCGCCCGGCCTGCGCTTTGCGTCTATGGCAAGCACCACGCACTGGCTACCAAATTTGTCCGCCGCCTCATTTATGAGCTGCGGATTCTTTATCGCCGCCGAATTGACCGAGATCTTATCCGCGCCGCACTTTAGTATGCGCCGAAAATCCTCTATGGTGCGAATGCCGCCGCCCACGGTAAGCGGTATGAAAACCTGCTCCGCCGTCTTGGCAACCACGTCCTCCATTATGCCGCGCGCATCGCTTGAGGCCGTTATGTCCAAAAACACGAGCTCGTCCGCGCGCTGACGGTTGTATTCGGCGGCTATCTCCACCGGATCGCCCGCGTCCTTCAAATCAACGAAGTTAACGCCCTTCACAACCCTGCCGCCGTGCACGTCAAGGCAGGGAATCACTCTTCTCGTAAGCATAGCGCCCCCTATTTGGCAGCGGCCAGCGCTTCTGCGAGAGTGAACGCGCCCGCGTACAGCGCCTTGCCTATAACGCAGCCGCAGGCGCCCGTGCCCTTTATGCGCTTTATATCCTCCAGCGAGCTTATACCGCCCGAAGCGATCAGGTTCATCCAGGTGCTCTTGACTATCTTCTCCGTATTGTCTATATTGGGCCCCTGCATCATGCCGTCGCGCGAAATATCCGTATAAATTATGGTTTGCGCGCCCATTTGGTGCACCTGCTTGGCAAACTCCACCGCGTCTATATCCGTATCATTCGCCCATCCCTTTATGGCCACCTTACCGTTTTTGGCGTCTATGCCCACCACAATGCGGCTGCCGTAGTTCGAAAGCGCCCATTGCAGCAAACCCGGGTCTTCAACGGCCGATGTGCCAAGTATCACGCGCGAAATGCCCACATCATCCAACCTTATGCGGATGTCCTCTCGCGTGCGCACACCGCCGCCCATCTGCACGGGTATCTTTATGGCGTTCACTATGCTCGTAACGGTGTCCCTGTTTACGAACTCACCGCAAAACGCCGCGTCAAGATCCACCACGTGCAGGTATTCGGCGCGTTCCGCCGCCCACTTTTTCGCCATCTCAAGTGGCTTGCCATATTCTGTAGACTTGGCCATCTCGCCTTGCTTCAGCCGTACACACTGGCCGTCCTTTATGTCTATCGCCGGATATATCTTCATTTTTGCAAACCTCCAAAGTTTTTCAATATTTCAAGACCCACATCCCCGCTTTTTTCCGGGTGAAATTGCAGGCCATAGATGTTTCCCTTCTTTATGCCGCACACGAATCTGTAGCCGTATTCGCAGGTGGCCAGCGCGTTTTCCTCCGCCACGTCCGCCGCGTGGTAGGAATGCACAAAATACATGTAAGCGGGCTGCTCTATGCCCTCAAACAGGGGCGAAGCGCCAAACGAAATGCTGTTCCAGCCCATGTGCGGTATTTTTAAACTCTTATCCTCCGGCTCAAACGGCCTCACCTCGCCGGGAATAAGGCCCAGGCAGGCATGCTGCCCGTTTTCGCAGCTCGCTTCAAGCAATAGCTGCATACCCAGGCATATGCCCAAAAAGGGCTTGCCCGAACGCGCCTGGCCGATTATCTCGCCCACCAGATTTCGCTCCGTCAACCTTTCCATAGCGTCCGCTATGGCGCCCACGCCCGGCAAAACTATATGCGAAGCGCTTTGCAGCACCGCCGCTTCATCCGTCACCGTCGCCTCAAAGCCTAGGTATTCGAACGCCTTCTCCACACTGCGCAGGTTTCCCACGCCGTAGTCTATAATGGCGATCATAGCACACCCTTGGTGGACATCACGCCCTTGACCGCAGGGTCTATCGAAACCGCCTCGCGGAAGGCTCTGCCCGCCGCCTTGAAGGCAGCCTCCATAATGTGGTGCGCGTTTTTGCCGTATTGCTGGTTTATGTGCATAGTAACGCACGCGTTCATAATGAGCGCGCGGAAAAATTCCTCGCACAGCTCGGTATCAAAATCGCCCACGCGCGGCGACGTTAGCTCCATATCAAAACGGCAAAACGCTCTGCCGCTGATGTCCAGATTCACCATCACCAGCGCTTCGTCCATGGGAACGAACTGCGTGCTGTAGCGCCGTATTCCCGCTTTATCACCCAACGCGGCCGCAATTGCCTGGCCAAGCGCTATGCCGCAATCCTCCACGCTGTGGTGTCCATCCACCTCCGTGTCACCCACGCAGGAAAGCTCTATATCCATTTGAGAGTGCTTGGCAAAGAGCGTAAGCATGTGATCCAAAAATCCCACGCCCGTTTTTACGCTGCTCTCGCCGCTGCCGTCCACATTAAGCTTCAATTTTATGTCCGTCTCCGTGGTCCTGCGAGAGATCTCGCCGCTTCTCTTATTCATAAACACGCTCCTTATACCGGTATCAAATAAATCCCGTAATTTTGCCCCTGACCTTCAATTCTTAATTTTTAATTATTAATTGCCCTATTCAAACCGTATTGCCGCGCTCTTTGCGTGCGCCGTGAGCCCCTCCGCCAAGGCAAAGCTCTCCACCTTTTTGTAGTCCTTCAAAAAAGCTTCTTTGCTATAGTATATCACGCTGGATTTCTTTTGGAAATCATCCACATTGAGCGGGGAAGAAAAACGCGCCGTGCCGTTGGTGGGCAGAACGTGGTTTGTGCCCGCAAAGTAGTCTCCCAGCGGCTCGGGCGAGTATTCGCCCATGAATATGGAACCCGCGTTGCGTATCTGCGGCAGCAGCGCCATGGGCTCGGCCACGCACAGCTCCAAATGCTCGGGCGCTATCATGTTTGAAACGTAGGCGCATTCCTTGAGGTCTCCGCACACTATTATGGTGCCGTAATTTTTGAGCGAAGCTAAAACTATTTCGTTGCGCGAAAGCTTTTGCGTCTGCGCAAGTATCTCTTCGCGCGCGCGAACCGCAAACTCCTCGCTGTCCGTCACCAGTATGCAGGCGGCCAGCTCGTCGTGCTCGGCTTGCGAAAGAAAATCCGCCGCTATAAAGCGCGGGTCGGCCGCGCCGTCCGCGATCACCAGCACCTCGGAGGGCCCGGCTATCATATCTATGCCCACCACGCCGTACACGCTTTTCTTGGCCAGTGCCACGTAAATATTTCCCGGGCCGGTGATCTTGTCCATCCGGGGAACGGACTGCGTTCCGTAGGCAAAGGCCGCCACCGCCTGCGCGCCGCCCATCTTGTATATGCGGTTCGCGCCCGCGATGTCCGCCGCCACTATCGTCGCGGGGTTCACGCTTCCCGCGGTCGCCGGTGTGGCCACGCAAATATTTGTCACGCCCGCGCACTTGGCGGGAATTATGTTCATAAGCACGCTGGAGGGATAGGCCGCCTTGCCGCCCGGCACGTACACGCCCGCGTTTTCCACCGGAATATAAAGCTGGCCGAGCATAGCGCCGTCCGCGCGCTCTATAAACCAGTCCTCCCGCCGCTGACGGTTGTGGAACTCCTCTATATTGGCCGCCGCCTCGCGCATTATGTCTATCAAGGCCGCGTCCACCTGCGTATAGGCGGCCGCGCGCTCCTCCGGCGAAACGAGCAGCCCACCGCTCATATCGTAGCCGTCAAACTTGGCTATGTATTCAAACAGCGCCGCGTCTCCCCTGCGCTTTACGTCCGCCAGTATGCCGTCCACCGCCGCCTGCTGCGCCGCGTTGTCCGCCTCGCCGCGTCCCAGCAACCGTTCCTTTATTTTCGCAGTATCCTTAGCCGATATTATATCCAGCATATTTAGTCCTCCAGCGCCGCTTTCATTTTTTCTATGAGCGGCTTTATAACGGCAGATTTGGTCTTGAGGCTCACCTGATTCACCACCAGCCGTGCCGACACCTCGCACACGTCCTCCAGTATGGAAAGCCCGTTTTCGCGTATGGTGTTGCCGCTCTCCACAATGTCCACAATAACGTCCGAAAGGTCTAGTATGGGCGCGAGCTCTATGCTGCCGTTGAGCTTTATTATCTCTATGTCCTCGCCCCGTCCATCGTAGTACATCTTAGCCACGCGCGGGTATTTCGTGGCCACGCGCAGCATGCCGGAGGTTATCTTCTCCCGCTTGCTTTCGTAACCCGCCACGCAGATCTTGCAGGCCGCAAAGCCCAGATCCAGCATTTCATACAGCGGCAGACCCGCTTCCAAAAGCGTATCCTTGCCCGCTATGCCCATATCCGCCACGCCACGGTAAACGTATGTTGGCACGTCGGACGGCTTTACGAATATGAAGCGCATATCGTTCTGCTCGTCACGAAGCACCAGCTTGCGCGTATCCTGCCGCAATTCTTCCGTATTTATACCGCATTTTTCAAACAGGTCTATCGCGAAACGCGCCAGCCTGCCCTTTGCCAAAGCCACAGTAAGCATATTCTACCTCACACAAAATCTATAACGTCATAGCGCGCGCCATCGTAGCCGGCGCCGTTCGTTTCCATTATAACACTCTCGCCCCGCGCGCGCAGTTCCCGCGCGTAGCGGTAGCCCTCGCCCCGCTTTTCGGGAGCGCACCGCACCACCTTCACCTTGCCGCTGTCGCCCACCAGCTTGCCCTGCGCCTCCAGCACGATCAAAAGCTCCTTTATGCCTATGGCGAAGCCGGTCGCCGGAACGTCCGCGCCAAATTCGCTGACCAGCCCGTCATAGCGCCCGCCCGAAAGTATGGGCACGCCTATGCCGTCCGCCATGCCGCGAAACAGTATGCCGGAGTAATAGTTGAAGTTGTTCAGCAGCCCAAGGTCTATCGAAATATACTCGCCGAAGCCATAATCCCTTAGAGTTTCATACACCTCGCGTATGTTTTGGAGCGCAAAACGGCAGGTGTCGTTTTTGGCAAACTCCTCCGCCGCGGCGAAAACCTCCTCCCCGCCGAAGAGGTTGGGCAGCTCAAGAAGCGAACGCTTCACATCCGCGTCTATTTCCATGCGCGAAAGCTCATATTCGAGCTCCACGTTGTTTTTTTCGTCTATCATGGCGCGTATCTTCTCCCGCTCCTCCTCGGAAAGCGCGGCGGGCGCGATCAAGCCCTTGAAGAAGGCCACCTGTCCAATGTCTATCTTAAAGCCGGAAAGCCCTGCCGATATGAGCGACTGTATGGCAACGGCTATTACCTCGGCGTCCGCCGCCGCGCCCGCCTTGCCAATGAGCTCCACACCAGCCTGGGTACGCTCCATGCGCGAGCCCGAGGTGAGGCCGAACACGTTGCCTATGTAGCACATGCGCAGCACCTCGCCCGCCCCATACAGCTTTGTGGCGGCCAAACGCGCGATAGGGCCTGTCATATCCGGCCTGAGCGCAAGTATCCGCCCCTTGAGATCGAAAAACTTTATCATGTTCTCCTGCACGTAGGGCACGGCGTCGTGCATGAATACATCGTAATATTCGAAGGAGGGCGTTTCTATTTCCCTGTAACCGCCCGCCTTGAAGTTTTTGCGGAATATTTCCTCCAAACGCCTCTTTTCAAAACATTCGTCCGGCAGATAATCGCCCGTGCCAATGGGCACTTGCAGTTTTAGTTTGCTCATTTCGCATTCCTCTTTATCGCTTTATCGTGTTAAATCATTAACATGGTAGCATGATATGGTATGTCCTGTCAAGAGCTTCACGCTCTTTTCCCCAAAAAAAGAAGGGCTCTATACTAAAGATTGGGGAAGGAAGAAAAAAGAAGAAGCAAAGTGCTTCAAAATCTTGTAGACTAAAGTTACTACACAACACCCTACAAGAGGAGAACACAATGCTTCAAATAGATTTTATCGCAAAACT
>CAYXFB010000099.1:0-7924 GCA_964464145.1 uncultured Christensenella sp. | reverse complement strand
GGCGGGCGCTTTGGCTTTAGCTCCCGCCATTATCTGCTCCGTTTTATCCGCCGTTACGCCGTCCATATATTTATATGTCAGCTTGTGGTAGATTACAGAGGGCGGGGGCGGTTCTACTGTTATATTAAAATCTTTTTCTACACCTTGAAGCAAAATATTTTTTGCCGTCACTTTAAATTCGAAGTTTCCTTCCCTTGTGGGTGTGCCGCTTATTTTGCCCGTGCGCAAATCCAGATTTAGCCCAGGTGGCAATGCTCCGTTAGATACACTCCATTCGTACGTTCTTGCGGTTGCGGTAAGTGTTTCTTCGTAACCCACGCCCACCTTGCCGTTTTTTAGTACCGTTGTGGAAATAGAGGGTACATTTGGGGTAAATTGCGTAATATCAAAAGCCGGGCTGTTGTCTGTTAGTGTAACAACAGCGCTGTGCTCATACGCTTTATTTTGGGCGACGATTTCTGCGTTGCGTGCCGCACTTTGCGGAAGCCAAAAGTACAATTTACCAATATCGGCATTTTCGGTTACGGCATCGTACTTTATACCGTTATCTGTTTTTACATCTTTTATTATATATTCTGCCCGGTCGACCCTGTCAGTTAAAAATGTATTGCCTATAATGCCCGCTGTTACCGGTGCGTTTGCCACTGCGGGATTTAATTTTAGCGTTGTTTTATATATGGGTTGTGAGCTGTTATTTGTTGGCTGAGCCTGCATGCCGCCGTTTGCGCCATCGTATGTTACGCTGCCGCCCGTTATGACAATTGAGCCGCTGCCTCCGTTGGTTGTTTCGCCACAGCCGCCGCCTATACCCGCGCTCTGTTTTGTACCTGTATCTACCTTTATAGATCTTGCTTTTACCGTACCCGCGTTTATTTTAACGGTGGCTCCCCCGCCGCCCGTTGCGGTTACCGTACCACTTGTTTTATATGCAATACCCCCGCCTATGCCCGCGCCTACAATACCGTCTTTATCTGCGGGCAAATTTTTTACGTATGTATTTACTGCCGTAGCGGTCAATTCGCCGCCGTTTACGGTTACACTGCCCCCATCACCGCCGTATGATTCGATGGCGTCCCTAGCAGTGCCACCACCTATGGCAGTAGGCGTAAAATGAGTATCTTTTCCGGTGCTGCCTGTATAATTTCTGCTTATAACATTTACCTTGCCGCCGTTTATTGTTACGTTTCCACCCGCTCCGCCCCGTGCTCTTCCGGCAGTTAGTGAACTGCCGTTTGCTTGACCGCCGCCTATGCCCACACTGCTCTCACAATCTATTTTTAGCTCTCCGCCGTTTATTGTTACGTTGCCGCCCGCGCCGCCGGTCGCATTTTCGGCGCGGCCAAGTCCACCGCCTATAGCTGCACCTCCGCTGTCTGTTCCTGTAATGATTACTTTACCGTCGTTTATTGTCAGGTTACCGCCCGCACCGCCTATTGTAACTTTGTCACCTATACCGGCGCCACCACCAATGCCGACACCGCCCGCTGTACTTATAACAACCTCGCCGCCGTTTATTTGCACATTTCCGCCATTTCCGCCATAACCAGCATAGTTGCTGTATGATATGTCTTGCGGATGTGCGCCACCGCCGCCTATGGCTGCCCCCGAATGCTTAGCTGTAAGAGCAACCTTACCCCCGTTTATTTCTACTGTGCCGCCGTCTCCGCCTTTAAATACACTGTTATCTACACCTCCGGCGTTGCCGCCGCCTATACCTGCGCCGGCTAAGCTTGTTACCTCTATTGTGCCGCCGTATATTTTTACCGTGCCGCACTTTGCCCCGTCACCATTGGGGTTTCCGTTACCGCCTATACCTGCGCCGCCAAAACCTATCGCAGTCAGCTTATCGCTTAATCCGCTTTTTGCGTTTATATAGAGCGCGTTGCCCTGCTCAACACGTATTGCGGCGGACACTCTAAACTGGTCGATTGGGTCGCCCTTATTGTCAAGTTGACCGCGCGAATCCACCGTGTTTTCACCGTTTAGCTGTATATCCGCATAACCACCATTTTTTATTTCAACAGGTGAAATATCATCATCCGGTTTTATGTTAATTCCGCTAAATTGCAGGTACAATATTCTTGCGTTGCTGCCCATTCCGTCCACCGTTATAGTATTTTTTGTTGGTGTAGCCGGGCTTGTTTGTTTTATTATAAAAGGATTGTCCGTTCTGTTATCGTCTATAAGTGTAGGCGAAGCGGGTACGCCTGCCTGCTCACACTGCCACTTCCCCGTAGCACTGTCCCAACTAAATTTTACAGAATCGTCTGCAATATCAAATTCGTTTGCCGACATAACGGCAACAGGTTCTTGCCCGGCTTCTGTAGCCTCGGTTTCCACTATCTCAATATCTTCTTCCGCAACTTCCACAAGCACCTCGTCCGCTTGCTCGGGTGGCGGCACATCCTGCGGCTGCTCTACCGCTGCCTCCGCTTGTTCAGGCGCTTCTGTGGGCACTTCCGCCGCCAGTGCCGCCATCGGGAACAGCGTTACCGCCATCAATATCACCAACGCGATCGCCCACACTTTTCTCATGTTTTTCATAGGGTTGCTCTCCTTTTGTGCGTGTATAAATCAGATATGCTTTTTACTATCGGTTAATATAGATTATAATGGTATTTTTCGCTTCTGTAAATCGTCCGAATTTTCAAAAAACGGACGACAAGCAAATAAAAAAACAGCTGGTTTTCACCAGCCGCACTTGTTATTTCAGCATATAGTTTTTTAAATATTTTCTATATCCTCATAGAAAGATTGTGAGTAAACCTCAAAAGACACAGAACCGCTTTCTCGTTATACTAATTCCAAGCGCGTTAGCGCGTTTGTAATTGCATGAGACGCAGCCGCATAGACCCACTGCGCAATTTTGCGCAGTTTTTTAAATTAAAGATTTTAATTTGAAATTAGTATTACAGCTTGGTCTTGCGCTTTGTGAGGCTGAGCCTCGCCATTGCGCGTGCCAGCGCGATCTTGCTGCGGCGGTATTCGTCCGCGCTTTGCCGCTGCCGCAAGCGCTCTTCCGCGCGCTCCTTGGCGCGTTCGGCGCGCTTTATGTCTATCTCGTCCGGCCATTCCGCCGTCTGCGTGAACATAATGGTCTCGTCCGGCCGCACCTCCACAAAGCCCTCGGCAACCGAACAAGCCAGCCATCTGTTGCCCGTGTTTATGCGCACCTCGCCCGGCAAAATGGTAATAACCATGGATTCATGCCCCTTTTGTATGGACATTTCGCCATCCTCTGTATTGAATATGATGGATTCCACGCTGTCCACGAAAAAGGAACGCTCTGGCGTCAATATCTCCGTTAAAAATTTAGCTGGCATATATCATCACTCCATCGTTTTGGCCTTCGCCCGCGCTTCGTCCAGGTCTCCCACCATGAAGAAAGCCTGCTCCGGCAGATCGTCCGCCTTGCCGTCCAGTATGTCTTTAAAACTCTGTATGGTGTCCGCCACGGGTACAAATTTACCTTCCGCGCCCGTGTATACCGAAGCCACAAACATGGGCTGAGAAAGGAAACGCTGTATCTTGCGCGCGCGGAAAACCAATATCTTATCCTCGGGCGCAAGCTCCTCCATACCCAGTATGGAAATTATATCCTGCAGCTCCTTATAACGCTGAAGCGCGTTAACCACGCGACCCGCAGTCTCATAATGGTCGTTGCCCACTATGCGGGGGTCTAGTATGCGCGAGGAGGATTCCAGCGGGTCTACCGCCGGGTATATACCAAGCTCCGAAACGCTTCTCGAGAGCACCGTGGTGGCGTCAAGATGCGAGAAGGTGGTGGCCGGCGCGGGGTCTGTCAAATCGTCCGCGGGCACGTATATGGCCTGCACTGAAGTTATAGAGCCATGCTTGGTGGAGGTTATGCGCTCTTGCAATGCGCCCAGCTCGTTTGACAGCGTGGGCTGGTAGCCAACGGCCGAGGGTATGCGGCCCAAAAGCGCCGAAACCTCTGAACCCGCCTGTATGAAGCGGTATATATTGTCTATGAAAAGCAGTATGTTCTGCTGCGTCTTGTCCCTCAAATATTCGGCCATTGTGAGGCCGGTCATAGCAACGCGCATACGCGAGCCGGGCGGTTCGTTCATCTGCCCGAAGGCCAGCGCCGTTTTTTTGAGCACGCCGCTCTCCGTCATCTCCTGTATGAGGTCGTTGCCCTCTCTGCTTCTCTCACCCACGCCCGTGAAAACGGAATAACCGCCGCCCTCCGTGGCAATGTTGTGTATAAGTTCGTTTATGAGCACCGTTTTGCCCACACCCGCGCCGCCGAAAAGGCCTATCTTTCCGCCCTTGGCGTAGGGCGCCAAAAGGTCTATTACCTTGAGGCCGGTCTCAAATATCTCAGAAACAGGGTTTTGCTCTGAAAATGGCGGGGCTTCGCGGTATATAGAGGAATACTCCTCCGTTTCTATTTCGCCCAGGCCGTCTATCTCCTCGCCCATAACGTTCACCACGCGACCCAGTATGTTATCTCCCACCGGAATGGTTATGGGGTCGCCCGTGTTGTATACGGTCATGCCGCAGTATATGCCCTCGGTCGCGTTCAGCGCGATGCAGCGCACCACGTTGCCGCCTATCTGCGAGGCCACCTCCATCCATATACGCTTGCCGTCGTTTTCCACGTACAGCACGGTGTTTATGGGCGGCATGGTCTTTTCGCCGAACTGGACGTCCAATACCGGCCCGGTTATTTTTACTATTTCACCCTCGCTGACAATTTTATATTGATACATAAACCATCTACTCCTATCAGACCATGGCGTCCATGGCCCCTACTATTTCCGTTATTTCACGCGTTATGGCCTGCTGCCGCGCGTGGTTCATCTCTATGTTGAGCTTTGCCGTTTCTTCATCGGCATTGCGTGAAGCGCTGTCCATCGCCATCATTCTGGCGCTGTTTTCGCTTGCGAAGGCCTGCACCAGCGCGCCGTATACCAAACCTATTATATATTGCGGTATGAGCGTGTCAAAAACCTGTCTCGGCGAGGGATGGTAGCTCAGCTCATCATTGTATTCCAGCTCCATATCAACATCCTGAAAGGTCTCTATCTCGGCGGGCAGCAGCTTTATTGCCACAGGAGCCTGCTTCACGTTGGAATAGTAGCGCGTATATATAAGGTATACCTCGCGCATAACGTTTTCCTTAAACATTCCGGCGATATCATCCACCAGATTGCGCGCCTCGTACAGCGTGGGATTTTGCGCTATGTGCAGATACTCCACATCTATAGGCTGCTTTTTTCTCTCAAAAAAGGCGCGCGCCTCCTGGCCGATCGTTATTACAAACTTTTCGCCCTCCGTCATGAAATCCATGGCGAAATTGAGCACGTTGTGATTGTAGCCGCCGCACAATCCCTTATCCGCCGCTATAACGATGTAGGCCGGCATGCCCTCCTCGTGCTTGCGCAAAAAAGTGTGCGTAAGCTCGTGCGAATGCACAAGTATGTCCTTCAGCGCGGAACGCACGCGGTCAAAATACAGCCTGTTAGCATCGTAGCGCTGTATGGCCTTTTGCATTTTGGAGGTGGAAATGAGCTTCATTGCCTTGGTTATCTGGCTGGTCTGCCCAATCGCCCTTATGCTGCTGTTTATATCTGATGCGCTTCTCATGTGAGTGCCTCTATAGCGGCAAATTCATCATGCGTATCCTTGCCGCCTAAAAAGTTCTTTTTAAATTCCACGGCCGCTTCCAGTATGGCC
The DNA here is from genome assembly GCA_964464145.1 of uncultured Christensenella sp. GTDB lineage: Bacteria > Bacillota > Clostridia > Christensenellales > Christensenellaceae > UBA5399. Next base: position 2,221 of record CAYXFB010000099.1, on the reverse strand, counting down.
GCCGTCTGCTCCTCGGTTATGGCGCCCGTTTCCCTTAGCTCGTTTTTGAGATCCACCAGCTTGGCGTTCACATAGTCCAAAAATGCCGCGTTGAACTCGCGCACCCTGTTTGCCGGAAGATCCATGAGCAGCTTGTTTGTGGCCATGCAAAGTATTATTATCTGATCCTCCACATCAAGCGGATCGTATTGCGGCTGTATCAGCGTTTGCGTGAGGCGCAAGCCATTCGCCAGCGAATCCTGCGTGGCCTTATCGAGGTCTGCGGCGAACTGCGCGAACACGGCCAGCTCTCTATACTGCGCCAGCTCTATTCTGAGCGGGCCCGCCACCTTGCGCATAGCCTTGGTCTGCGCGCTGCCGCCCACACGCGAAACCGAAAGTCCCACGTTTACGGCTGGGCGCTGGCCGGAGTTGAAAAGCTCTGTCTCTAGGTATATCTGCCCGTCCGTTATGGAAATAACATTTGTGGGTATGTAGGACGAAATATCTCCGTCCATCGTTTCAACTATGGGCAGAGCCGTCATGGAACCCGCGCCCAGCTTATCGGAAAGCTTGGCCGCACGCTCTAAAAGGCGCGAATGCAGGTAGAAAACATCGCCCGGGTAGGCCTCGCGTCCCGGCGGACGGCGCAGCAACAGCGACATGGTGCGGTATGCCACGGCGTGCTTTGAAAGATCGTCGTACACCACAAGCACATCCTTGCCCTTATACATAAACTCCTCGGCTATGGCACAGCCCGCGTAGGGCGCTATGTATTGCATGGGCGCCGTGTCGCTGGCGGTGGAAACCACCACCGTGGTGTAATCCAGCGCGCCGAATTCGTCCAGCTTGTTCACTATCTCGGCAACGGTGGAGGCCTTTTGCGCTATGGCAACATATACGCAAACAACGTCCTGCCCCTTTTGGTTTATGATCGTATCAACGGCTATGGCCGTCTTGCCCGTCTGGCGGTCGCCAATTATGAGCTCACGCTGGCCGCGGCCTATGGGTATCATGGAATCTATGGCCATAATGCCCGTTTGAAGCGGCTGGTTTACGGATTGACGGTCTATTATGTGCGGCGCCTCGGCCTCTATAGGCCGGTAGCTGTCCGTTTTTATGTTGCCAAGAGCGTCCACGGGAAGCCCCAGCGGGTTTATTACCCTGCCTAAAAGCTCCTCGCCCACCGGCACCTTAACAACGCCGCCCGTGTGCCGCACCATAGAGCCCTCCATAACGTCGGTGGTGCCGTTCAAAAGCACCGCGCCCACCCTATCGCGCTCCAGGTTCATTACTATTCCGTATGCGCTGTTCTCAAATTGCAGCAGCTCTCCGTTTTTCACGCCCTCAAGCCCGCGCACGAACACAATGCCGTCGCCCACACGCTCCACCACGCCTATCATAGAAACGTCGTATTTAGAGTCGAACTTTGTCACCTTATCCATAAGATCCTTGCTTATGCTCTGCTTTTCGGCATCGCTGTCCACCTCGCGTTCTATGGACTTCAGCATTTCGTCCAGCTCAGCGTGATTCATTATATCTGAATTCTCGCCCATATAATTGTGAATCCTTTCCAAATATGACCGTACGCTAAGGTCGTATATCATATTGTTTATGGTCGCACGAAAACCGCCGTACAAGCTGGGATCGATATCTATACTGAAATCGATCTTCGCGTCCAACAGCTTTTCGAATCTTTCCTTTATCTTTGCCAGCTCGTCCTCGGGCAGCTCCGAGGCGCTGACCAGTTTACCTTTAAGCTCCTCCAAAGTTTAGCCCACCTTTTCAAAGAATTTGTCTATTATATCCTTGTTGTCCGCGTAGGAAACCTCTCGCTCCAGCACCTTTTCGGCGATCTTCACCGCGATTCGGGTGACTTCTTGGCGCATATCCAATATAGCCTGCTTTTTCTGATCCGTCAGGTTTTTCTTTGTGCGCTCCCTGAGCTCCTTGGCCTGCGTTTCCGCCTCTATCACTATCTGCTTGGCCTGCTCGTCCGCTATGTCCTTGCCCTGGTTTATTATCTGCGCGGCAAGATCCTGCGCGTTGCCCATCATTTCGTCGTAGCGCGCCTTCAGCTGCTCCGCGTCCGTATGCAGGCGCGCGGCGTCATCTATCTGGCGCTGTATCTCCTCGGAACGTTTGTTCAAAAACTTCATTATAGGTTTATAGAACAAAAGGCGTATGAACACGAACAATATGACGATATTTATGATATAAAGACATATTTCCCAAATATTTA
>CAYXFB010000098.1:0-8088 GCA_964464145.1 uncultured Christensenella sp. | reverse complement strand
ATACAAAAATGGATGCTACGCCTACGCCTAGCATCCATTTTTTCGACAGTCTGACTTCTTTTTTTATAGTGTCAGATATAGCGATGTTCTGATCCTTGAACATCTCCGATATCTGGCGTATCATTTCCTGATCGTTCATAGTGTAACACCTCGCTGCCCCTGATTATTTCGATAGCACAAGCATAACACTTAGGAGTAATTTTCGCAATAAAAAATTCATTATGCCAAGGGGAGCGAAAACCAGAAGGTGCTGCCCTCGCCGGGGTTGCTCAGCACACCATATTCCGCGCCGTGCAGCTCAAGTATGGAGCGAACTATGGAAAGACCCAGGCCGCTGCCTATCGCCGCCCGCTTGTGCGTCTTGTCCACCCGGTAATACCTGTCCCATATGTAGGGTATGTCCTCTGCGGCTATGCCCGCGCCCGTGTCCGTTATCTCTATGCGTACGCGCCCGTCCTCAACGGTTTGCCGCACTATTACTTTTTTGTCCTCGCCGGTGTAGTTTATGGCGTTGTTTATGAGGTTGTACACCACCTGCTCTATGCGTCCGCTGTCCGCCTCCACGTAAGCGTCGCCCGAGGCTTCGAAGCTTATATCATAGTTGTCCTGCTCCGTGAGCTTGGAGTAGCGCTGCATTATACCGCGCACGCTCGCCGTAATGTTGAAGCGGATTTTGTGCAGCTCCTGACCGCCCGACTGGAAACGGGATATATCCAGCATATCACTCACCAAAAGCGAGAGGCGGGAGGATTCGTCTATTATTATCTGAACGTTTTCGGGCGTGTTTTCGCCCGGTATGTCGCGCATCATCTCGGCGTAGCCCGTTATCATCGTAAGCGGTGTGCGCAGATCGTGGGATACGTTGGCTATGAGCTCATGGCGCAAACGCTCCACCTTGGACATTTCGGAGGCGGCAAAATTCAGCGTCTTATTTAGCTCGGCGATCTCCAGATAGCCGTGCGCGTCGAAAACAGTGCCATAATCGCCCTTTGCCAGCAGCTTGGCGGCGGCGGTGGTCTGTATTATGGGCTTCGAAATCCTGCGGGACATAAGCAGCGCCAAAAACAGTGACAGCGCCACCATTATGAGCGTGATATACATGAGCTGTATCTGAAGCGTGCGCACGGTGGCGTCCACAGGCGTCACAAGCGCGTTTATGAGTATGAGCCGCTTATTGCCGTCCGGCAGGTCAACAACGCGCGCGCATACTATGCTCTTGCCCATACGCTTGAAGCGTGGCGGAAACTCGCCCTCAAATTCGTCACCAGACAGCCCATCTATCGCGGGCGGCTTGTCGAAGAGCATAAGAAGGGTACCGCCGTTATTTTGCGCGCGCTCAAAATAGTCCCTTACGCTGGCTTCATCCAGAGGGACGCCGCTTTCCGGCCCAAAATCGTAGGCGTATATCTGCCCGCTGTTTTGCTCGTATACGCGTACGCTGACATCGTTCACGTGAGCAACCTGCTCTATGAGCGCGCCAACGTCCTGATTTTCTATGTTTTGGGCGATAGTGTCCACAGAGCTTTCCACATCGTTCACTTTTATGGCCGTGTAAAACTGCTCCAAAAACACCGTTTGGAAAAACCAGAGCATGGCCACGGGTATTGCCACAAATATTATAAGGTATACGAAGAGCCGCCACTTTATGCTGTATGTGTCAAACCTGTTCAAATCTATATCCCACCCCGCGTAATGTGACTATATATTTACTGTATGCGCCGAGAGATTTTCTAAGCAGCTTTATGTGCGTATCAAGAGTGCGGTCGTCGCCAAAAAAGTCGTATCCCCACACGTCCGTTATAAGCTTTTCGCGCGTCAGTGCAATGCCACGGTTTTTCACCATGTAAAAGAGCAGCTCGTATTCCTTGGGTGACATCTCGCAGGTCTCGCCGTCCACCGTGACCATACGCGCAGTAAAGTCTACGGAAAGCCCCTCGCACTCGAACACATCGCGCTCCTTGGCGGAGCCGCGCTTTAGCACGGCCGCCGCGCGCAGCATGAGCTCCTTGGGCGAAAAGGGCTTCACCACGTAATCATCCACACCCAGCTCGAAGCCGTGTATCTTGTCATACTCCTCGCCGCGCGCGGACAGCATTATCACCGGTGTGTCCTGCGTTTTGCGGATCTCGCGGCAGGCCGAAAAGCCGTCCAGCTCCGGCATCATAACGTCCATTATTATAAGATCGAAGCGCCGCTGCGCGCACAGGTTCACAGCCTCCATGCCGTCCGCCGCCTCGGTTATATCGTAGCCCTCAAAGGCCGCGTATTTTTTTATTATTTCACGGATGCCCATTTCATCATCCACAACAAGCAAGCTAGCGCCCATATTTTTTTGCTCCCCACGTATATTATAATAGTAGTATTTTAGCATATGTTAATACGCCTGTGTGATTTTTGCATGAACAACGGATGAATACAATGTTAAAAACAAAAGCCCCGCGCGGTATACACAGCGCGGGGCAAAGGAAACAAAACTAACTACTATTTACCTGCGTTAAGATCGCCTATTATACCCTTGCGAAGTATCAGGGGAGCGTACAGCGCGGGCTCGCTTGTTTGTACGGTAACAAAGCTCTCCTTGGCTCTGTCGTAAAAATCGAAGCGCTCCATCTGGTAAAATTCTTTGAACGCGCCGGAAAAATCGCCCGCGCGCACAATGCGCTCGTAATCTGCCCAAATTGGCGGAGTGCCTTTAAACATATCGCCCGGCTTCATTACCGCAACGGTGTCCTCCACAAATATGTCAAGCGGCATGAACTGGAGTATGGCATCCAGTATATCCTTACTGCTGTGCCCCTTGCAATACACTATACGGTTGCCCATAGTGTAGGACGGAAAATTGATGTCTCCCAGTACGATGTCGTCGCCGTGCCCCATTTCCATCAGCGCCAGCATTAGCTCCGGCGGGATGATCTCTGGAATGTTTCTAAGCATTTAAATAAATCCTCCTCTTATTTGAATATCGCTTCCCTTACCGCCCTTGTGGTCTTGTTCGGGTCGCCCTCTTCTATCAGTTCGGCCATTCTGTCAAAGCCGATAAGGTCAATCGCGTTGTCGAAACGCTGCAGGTTCTTCACGCTTTCCGCAGTGCTCTCCATGGAATCCTCCCTGTAGGGGAATATGTCTATTGCCATAAAGCCGTTGTAGCCCACCTTGCGCAGCGAGTAGAACATTTCTATATATTCGGTATACCGCAGGGATCCGGCTATCATATCGTCGTCCCAGAGGTTGTAGTTGTCATTCACGTGCATCATGAACAGCTTGCCGTAGCGCGCCGCCACCTCTACGTTTTGCGCCACGTTCTGCTGCGCCTGGAAAACGTGCCCGGTGTCTATGGCCACGCCCACGTTGTCCCTGTCTATCTCCATGCACATAAGCAGAGCCGCCAGTGTGGTGTCCACTATCGTGCGGTTTCTGGGCTCGCGTATCTTACCTTCCAGTGTAAGCTTCACGTTCGGATTGTAATCCGCCAGATCGCGCACCGTCTTTATGAGGTAATCATACTGCTTCGCGTAGTTCGCCTGCATCGGATAGTCGAAACCGTCCTGACCCAGCCAAAGGTTTACGCTGGGCGTGCCTATCAGCTTTGTGTTGAAGTCTATATTCTGCTTTATAAGCTCTACGGCCGCCTTGCGCGTTTCTGCGTCCGCCGCCGTTATAGAGCCGTGCTGCCAGCGCCTCTCGCCAAACACGTTGGGCAGTACGGAGGCCACCTCAAAACCGTTGCGCTTGAGTATCTCGTTCACGACCGTGGGGTCTGAGAGCGGGCCCGTGGGCGCCTGATAAAGGTCTACACCGGACAGCACGCCCGTTGCGGCCAGGCGGTCTATAACATCGCCAAACTCAACGTATGTCTGATCCGGATCCTTGTAGCCCACCTTCATAAACCGGTCGCTGGTCTGACCAAGAGAGCCCACTATTGCGCTGTACTTAACTGTGTCCATTACTTTCTACCTCCATTATAAATTACATTTGTATTTTTTTATAGTGTAAAATTGATTTTCCAAGATATCATTTGCGAATGGGAACGATTCCACCTTGGGTACAAATGCATTGGGAACGATTCCACTTAGATTATATCAGAACAATTTAGCAAAGTCGATACCATTTAAATATATTTTGTGCCGCGCGCAACAGAACCCCCGGGCAATACCTAAAAGGCATGGATAGGCATGATATATTAGTATTTTACATGTTGAAAGATGAGTATTATGATATACGTAGTGAAGCTTGGAATAAATTTAAGGATGGTAATCAAAAAGCTCCACACTGTTTTATGAGAGGTGCGTAATGGATATACAAATGTTTTTGGAAAAAATGAACGCGGGCGAGGTGGTGAAGGGTGGCTCAGAGCTGTGTGAATGGTTCGATCGTCTGGCGCAGGAGGCCATGATGGTCACGGCGGAGTTGAACGGCAGCTATCATGCGCCGGAGAAGGTGAGAGAGCTTTTCTCCCGATTGACAGGCGTGGAGGTGGATGAGGGCTTTAGGCTCTTCCCACCCTTTTATGCCGATTGCGGAAAAAACATACGCGTGGGTAAGAATGTGTTCATAAACTCGGGCTGCCGCTTTCAGGATCAGGGCGGAGTGCGCATAGGCGACGGTTCGCTGATAGGGCATAATGCCGTGCTTGCCACGCTGGATCATGGCATTGCGCCGGATGACAGGGGCACGCTCTACCCCGCGCCAATTATTATAGGAAAAAACGTGTGGCTGGGCGCGAACGTCACCGTACTAAAGGGCGTGAACATAGGCGATAACGCTGTTGTGGCGGCGGGCGCGGTGATAACGCGGGACGTACCCGCGAACACTGTAGCGGCCGGAGTGCCCGCCCGCGTGGTAAAGCATATAGACGATCATATAATTTAGTATTATGAAGACTAAGGCCGCGTATTAGGCGCTAATTTTTTTTGTTGACAAACCTGTTGTGTGAGTGTATAATACCCATTAAACAGATATGCATTATATGAAATCGACGGAGGTTAACATAATGTCGGCAATAGCAGGTAACATAACGGAGCTCATAGGCGGTACGCCGCTTATGGAGCTGAACGGATATATGCGCACGCGCGGGATAGACGCGCGGCTGGTGGGCAAGCTGGAATATTTCAATCCGGCGGGAAGCGTGAAGGATCGTGTGGCGCTTTATATGCTCAACGAGGCGGAGCGCAGCGGAAAGCTGACTCCTGACGCGGTCATAATTGAGCCTACCAGCGGCAATACGGGCATAGGTCTGGCGGCTGTGGCGGCGGCGCGGGGCTACCGCGTTATACTCACCATGCCCGAAACCATGAGCATAGAGCGGCGCAAGCTGCTGGCGGCCTACGGCGCTGAGATAGTGCTCACGGAGGGCGCGAAGGGTATGAAGGGAGCCATCGCCAAGGCGGAGGAGCTGGCGCAAGAGACGCCGGGCGCCTTCATTCCCGGGCAGTTCGAGAACGCGGCCAACCCTAAGGCGCACCGCGAGACCACCGGCCCGGAGATATGGGCGGATACGGGCGGCAAGGTGGATATATTCGTGGCGGGGATAGGCACGGGCGGCACGATAACGGGCGCGGGCGGCTATTTGAAAAGCAAGAACCCTGAGCTTAAGATAATTGCCGTGGAACCGGCGGATTCGCCCGTGCTGTCTGAAAACCGCGCGGGTATGCATAAGATACAGGGACTGGGCGCGGGCTTTGTGCCCGATATACTGGACACCACGGTATACGATGAGATAATCACGGTGAAAAATGAGGACGCTTTCCGTGCGGGCAGGGATGTCGCACGCACAGAGGGTATACTGGTAGGCATATCCTCGGGTGCGGCGGTATGGGCGGCGGAGCAGGTGGCGCGGCGGCCGGAAAACAGCGGCAAAACAATAGTGACCATATTGCCGGACACGGGCGAGCGCTACCTTTCCACAGCGCTTTTTGAGGAATGAAAAAACCCGCGCTATAAGAGCGGGCGGGTTGCGAATCATGGTTCAGATGTAATATTCGTCCGAACCGGCGCTGCCGTATTTATCCAGTATGGTTTGCAGGGTTATGCTGTCCAGATATTCATCTATGACATTTGCGAGCCCCTCCCATACGAAGAGGGTTTTGCAAAAGCCGGCGCGATCGCACGTGTTTTCTTCATCCTCAAGGCAGGCCACCGGGCTTACCCCGCCCTCGGTTATGCGCAAAATTTGGCCAACGGTGTATTGATCGGCGTCCTTAGCCAGCATATAGCCGCCCTGAGGGCCGCGATTTGTACGCAGTATATCAGAACGGTGCAGCAAATTAACTATCTGCTCCAGATATTTTTTGGAAATATCCTGCCGCTGAGCGATATCTTTGAGGGCTATGAAACCCTCGTTTTTATGCTCGGCCAGATCCAGCAGCATGCGCAGCGCATAACGACCCTTTGTGGAAACTTTCAAATTATTCACCCACGTATCTTTTCTACTATTATTTTATTATTATACTATAGGTATTGTATGTAATCAAGTGTGCGGTAAAACAATGTGGCGATGTTGACAAAGTTAAGAATGTCAACTATAATCATATAATAAAGATAGGTATTATATGTAATGTTTATAAAAATAGAAGGAGAAAAAATTTGAGCGAATTTTTTAAATATTTAGTCAGACACAACTATAGAAATGGCCGAATGTGTATATAATATATGGTGCGATAAAAAATACTAATACACATAATAAGGAGCATTTTTATGAAAAACAATAAAGAATATAGATTTGAAACATTGCAGCTGCACGTGGGGCAGGAGCAGCCGGACAGCGCCACGGACGCGCGCGCCGTGCCCATATACGCCACCACCTCCTACGTTTTTGCGGACAGCGCGCAGGCGCAGGCCAGGTTCGCGCTGGCCGAGCCGGGCAATATATACACCCGCCTCATGAACCCCACCTCAGACGTTTTCGAGCAGCGAATAGCGGCGCTGGAGGGCGGCGCGGCGGCGTTGGCCACCTCGTCGGGCGCGGCGGCCACCACCTACGCCATACAAAACATAGCTCGCGCGGGAGATCATATCGTTTCGGCCAAAACGATATACGGCGGCACATACAATCTCTTCGCGAACACACTGACCGAATTTGGAATAGAAACAACCTTCGTGGACGGAACGGACGTGCAAAATTTTGCCAAAGCAATAAAGGAGAACACAAAGGCGATCTTCTTTGAAACGCTGGGCAATCCGCACAGCGGCGTTATAGACATTGAAGCGGTGGCAAAGATCGCACACGATAACGGTATTCCGCTCATAGTGGACAACACCTTCGCCACACCCTATCTGCTGCGGCCCATAGAGCATGGCGCGGACATAGTGGTGCACAGCGCCACCAAGTTTATAGGCGGCCACGGCACGGTGATAGGCGGCGTGATAGTGGACAGCGGCAATTTCGATTGGGCGCAAAACGATAAATTCCCCGGACTCTCCCAGCCCAACCCAAGCTACCACGGCGTGGTGTTCACACAGGCGGTGGGAAGTTTGGCTTATATCATAAAGATCCGCACCACGCTCATGAGGGACACGGGCGCCACGGTGAGCCCCTTTCATTCCTTCCTGTTTTTGCAGGGGCTGGAAACCCTTTCGCTGCGCTTAGAGCGCCACGTTTTCAACGCGCTCAAGGTGGTGGAGTTCCTCGCGAACCACCCGCAGGTGGAGAGCGTGAACCATCCCGCACTGGCAAACCACCCGGATCACGCGCTTTATGAGCGGTATTTTAAGAAGGGCGGCGGCTCCATTTTCACCTTCGAAATAAAGGGCGACGCGGACACAGCCAAGCGGTTTATAGACAGTCTGGATATATTCTCGCTGCTGGCGAACGTTGCCGATGTGAAAAGCCTTGCCATTCACCCGGCCTCCACCACGCACTCGCAAATGACGCAGAGCGAGCTGCTGGATTGCGGAATAAAGCCTAACACCATACGCCTTTCCATAGGCACGGAGCATATAGACGATATAATTGCCGATCTGCAAAGCGCCTTTGAGGCGATAGGCTGATACCCCAAACTGCGAACAAAAAAACACGCCCTATTCAAACAGGGCGTGTCAGACTGTCGAAAAAATGGATGCTAGGCGTAGGCGTAGCATCCATTTTTGTAT
>CAYXFB010000097.1:0-8119 GCA_964464145.1 uncultured Christensenella sp. | reverse complement strand
AATTTTTTGAGTTTTTTCATTTCCATAATTAAAATATTGATAAAATGTAATGTAAGTAATGGCGAAACAATAATGTGATGAAATGGCAAAAAATGTGTGGGGGTGTGGCACGTTTGGTCAAATTAAACCGAAAGTATATAAAATAGTGTATATTAAGCAAAAAATGCTTGGCTAATAAGTGTGGTTTTGTAGACAAAAGCAGGTGAAATGGTATATTATTAACAAAAGCCATGCGAATGTGTGTGGCGAAAAAAGTTTACCCATGGAAGGATAAATAGATGATAGTAATAGAAATGGAAAACGGCGGCGTAGTTAAAATAGAAACGGACAGCGCGGCGGCGCCGGAAACGGTTGAAAACTTTGAAAAGCTGGTGGGCGAAGGTTTTTATGACGGATTGAAATTTCATCGTGTGATCAAAGGATTCATGATACAGGGTGGCTGTCCGCAAGGAAACGGAACGGGCGGGCCGGGCTACTCTATAAAGGGCGAATTTGCGTCCAACGGTGTGGACAATCCCATAAAACACGAGCGTGGCGTTATCTCTATGGCGCGCAGTATGGATCCGGATTCGGCGGGCTCACAGTTTTTCATTGTGCATCAGGACGCGCCTCACCTCGATGGCCAGTATGCGGCTTTTGGCAGGGTGACGGAGGGCATGGACGTGGTGGACGGAATAGCCGAGGCTGAAACGGGCTATTCGGACGATCCGCTGGAGGATATAGTTATTGCGCGCATATACACTGTATAAAACGGAGGAAATATCATGATAAATTATGTTTATGCACAACCGACGAAGGTGATTTTCGGTAAGGACGCGGAAAATCAAGTGGGCGGCGAGATAGCCAAATACGCTGAACGTGTGCTTTTGCACTATGGTGGCAGCAGCGCGGAAAAATCCGGTTTGCTGGATCGCGTGAGAAAATCGCTTGATAAGGCCGGCGTAAAATGCTATGAGCTGGGCGGCGTAGAGCCGAACCCGCGGCTTTCGCTGGTATATCAGGGTATAAAAATGTGCCGCGAATACGGCATAGGCCTCGTGCTGGCCGTGGGCGGCGGCAGCGTTATAGACTCGGCCAAGGCAATAGCCGTGGGCGCGGAGTATGAGGGCGACGTATGGGAGCTTTTCGCAGCAACGGACAAGGTGGCCGGAGCTATACTGCCCGTAGCCACGGTGCTCACCATTCCCGGAGCGGGCAGCGAGTCATCCAACGGCATGGTAATAACGAACTGGGAAGAGAAAACCAAGTTGGCCTACGGCGACGAGCGGGCTAGGCCTGTGATATCCTTCCTGAACCCGGAAATAACAAAGACGGTGCCTGCGTGGCATACGGCCGCCGGAATAGTGGACGCTATGGCGCACGTTTTTGAGCGGTATTTTACAAATACGCAATACGTGGACGTGACAGACAGGATGTGCGAGGGTGTTATAAAGAGCCTGATGAAGTACGGCAGACTGGTGATGGAGCGCCCGGACGATTACGATATACGTGCCGAAATAATGTGGGCCTGCAAAATGGCGCACGACGGAACGCTGGGCGTGGGGCGCGAGGAGGACTGGGCGAGCCACGATATAGAGCACGAGATATCGGCAATATTCGACGTTACGCACGGCGCGGGTCTCACGGTGGTAAATCCGGCGTGGATGAAGTATGTATACAAGCACGATATAGAAAGATTCATACAGTTTGCGATAAGGGTGTTCGATGTGGAATACGATAAGGACAACCCAGATGTGATGGTGCAAACGGCCATAGACAGGCTCAAGGAGTTTTACCGCTATATGGGAATGCCCACAACATTGCGAGAGCTGGGTGTGGATGATAGATCAGTGCTGAAAACTATGGCGCAAAACGCCGCCACGCACGCAGGCGGCACGCTGGGCAGCTTTGTTGAGCTGGATGCGGCAGATATAGAGAAAATATTGGAGATTGCATATTGACGTGGAGGAGTGAATATTTTTGCATAGTCCTTGACCTACAATGTTGATATATATTATAATAAAATAAGGGCAGTTAAAAAATATTCTTATCAGTTAAAAAATATTTGGATTTGAATGACATCGATTCTGGGGGATGGCAGAAGATGCGAGAAATGAATAACGATGTGGAAGACATTTTGGATGAGGCGTACGGCGCGGTGTTGCCCTACGTGGTATTCAAGCTGAAAGACAACAAGTTTGCTCTCTCCAGCAGATATGTGCTGCATATTGAAGTGTTGGGAACGGTTACCCCAATGGCGGGTATGGATCAGTTTTGCAGAGGAATAATACTCTTCAATGATGTCAGTGTGCCCGTTTTCGATATGAGAAGCATGTTTGGAATAGGTAACTACGTTAAAGAGCTTGAGTCATTCATGCAGGAGCGTATAAAAAACCATGAGGACTGGGTGGCCGCGCTGGAGCACAGCGTGGAGACCGGGGAAGAGTTTAAGATGACCACAGACCCGCATAAATGTGCGTTCGGTAAGTGGTTCGATACTTTTGAATCGGACAACAGCTACTTCAATGTGTATATGAGGGGTGTTGATGCACCGCACAAAGCTATACACAGAACGGGCGAGGTGGTAATGCGTCTCATGCGCGAGGGCAAAAAGGACGAGGCGATGGACGAGATCCGCCGGATGAAGGATACGGATTTCGCCAAAACAAAGGAGATTTTGGCGGGCGCGAGCCAAATATACATGGAAGGTTCTCGTGAGATGCTTATTGTTCTCCAGATGGAGGATGGTATGAAGGGCATAATTGTGGACAGCATAACAGACATAAAGGTGCTGAACGATATGTGCGGCGTGCCCAAAAACACCGAAAACTGCAAGTATATCTCCAATATTGCCAAGGATAAAATGCCGGACGGCGATGTGGAGCTCATACAGATAATAAATACGAACGAATTGTAACGCGGGCAGGTGCCTAGCGTGGAACGTTGCACATGAGCGATTTTTTTGACTTGGAAAAGGGCGGGGCATTTTGCCTCCGCTTTTTTTATGCTCTTCGCGCGGGAAAAAATAACGCGCTTATGTTAAAATGAGTATAATACTAATGCCAGATAAAAACATCACAAAAATGATGTTTTGGATCGGAATTGGTGTCACAAGGAGATTTAACATGAAATTACTGCATACGTCGGATCTGCATTTCGGTATATCCATCGCCAATGTTTCAATGATAGAGGATCAGCGCGCCATGACGGAGGAAGTGATACGCATAGCGGGCGAGGAAAAGGTGGACGCGGTGCTCATAGCGGGCGATATATTCGACCACGCGCTGTCTTCCGCGCAGGCCATAGCGCTTTACGACGAACTGGTGACGCGGCTGTGCGCCGATATGGGCATTGCCGTTCTGCTATGCGCGGGAAACCACGACGGTGCGGCGCGGCTCTCCTCCTGCGGCAGGCTGCTTTCGGGCGCCGGGCTGCACGTTGTGGGCAGCATCGCGCAGCGAACGGAGGCGGTGAGCATATGCGACTGCGACATACACATACTGCCTTGGTTCAACACCGACGAGGTGCGCTATCTGTACCCGGAGGCTGAGGTGGGCGGCTACGGCGAGGCCTTTGCGCTGCTGCTTGATAAGATACGCGAAAGCTTTGTGCCGGGCAGAAAAAACATACTGCTTGCGCACTGCTTCGTCACGGGCGCGCAGGTGGTGGAGAGCGACCGAAGCGTTGCTATAGGCGGCGCGAGCATGGTTTCGGCCTTCGCCTTTGAAGGTTTCGATTACGTGGCGCTCGGCCATCTGCACCGCGCGCAGACCATAGGTAAAAATGTTAGGTACAGCGGTTCGCCGCTAAAATATTCCTTCGACGAAACGGGCAGGGAAAAATCCGTGACCATATTCGACACCGGCACGAGCGAGATGAGCGAACGCGAAATATTGCCGCTGCACGATATGCGCATTGTGAAGGGGAGCTACGCGCAGGTGCTCATGGACGCTGAGACGGACGAAAAGCGTGAGGATTATATAAAAGCGGTGCTGGAGGACGAATACGCGCACCAGCAGTTTCGCGAGGCGCTGGAGCAATATTACCCCAATTTGCTTATACTGGAGGGCAAGGCTTACAGCGAGGGCGGCGCGGAGACAACGCTCACCGTGGGCGAGGTGGCGCAGCTATCCGCAGTGGACATAATGCGCCGGTTTTACACAGAGGCGACGGACGGGCAGCCGCCCGACGAGGATATGGAAAAATGGTTCGCCGCCGCGCTGCGTGAGGCGCAGGAGGGGGAGGGCAAGCAATGATACCCATAAAGCTTACAATGGAGGCCTTCGGCCCGTATGTGGACAGGCAGGAGATAGATTTTTCGAGGTTCGCGCAGGCAGGGCTGTTTTTGATATACGGAAAAACGGGCTCGGGCAAGACCGCCATACTGGACGCCATGACCTACGCTCTATACGGCCGGAGCAGCGGCAACGCGCGTGGTGATATTTCCGCCATGCGAAGCGATTTCGCGACTGAGGAACAGTCCACCACGGTGGAATTCATATTCGAAATACGCGGCCGGCGCTACAAATTTTCGCGCGGTATAGTGCCGTATAAGATGCGTTCGGGTGATATGGGGTATAAATCGGCACTGAGCGCGGGCAGGCTGGACGAGCGCGGCGAGCTGGAACCCTTTTTCGAAAATCCCACGCTGGGCAGGCTGGACGCCAAGGCCGCCGAGCTGCTGGGGATTTCCTACGAGCAGTTTTGCCAGGTAATAATACTGCCGCAGGGCAAGTTTGAAGATCTGCTGGTGGCGCCCACGGGTGACAAGGAAAAGATACTCTCCACTCTTTTCAGGGCGGATATGTGGGACGGTATAGCTCAAAAGCTGTGCGATATGGCGGCGGAGCGCGGCAGGAGGATAAAGGACGCGGAGCAGGCGGTACGCGCCGCGCTTTCCCAGTACGAATGCGAGGATACCGCTCAGCTGGCCGCGCTTATAGCAAGCGAGCGGGAGCAGGCCGCGGAGCTTGAAAAAAACGCCGGTGCGCGCGCCAAGGAGGAGGAAGCGGCGCAGGAGCGTTACGCGGCCGCCAAGGCGCTCTATGATATTTTTGCCGAGCGGGCGGAGGCGGAGGCGCGGGTCGCGCGGCTTGGTGCGCAGGAGCAAGAGCATGCGCGCGGCACGGAGAGGCTGCGGCGCGCCGAGGATGTGCGCAGAATAGCGCCCTACCGTAAAATAGCGGCGCAGAAGCAGCAGGAAAAAAGCAAGCGCGCAGCCGATCTTGCAGAGGAGGAGCGCAATTTAAAGGCGCTAAAGCGAAGGGAGGCGGAGCTGGCGGGAGGCTTGCACGCATATTTGCAGGGGCTGCGTCAAAAGCTTGAAAAGCAGCGGGATAACGAAAAGCTTCAGCAGAAAAAACTGGACGCGGCGAGGGAGCGGCACTCTCTGGCGCTGGAAAGCTATCTGGGCAGCATTGCCTATGTGCTTTCCGAGCGATTGGATGACGGCGCGCCCTGTCCGGTGTGCGGAAGCACGGAGCACACGCGCAAGGCGGAGCGGCGGGAGGGCATAAGCTCCGCGGAGGACGTCAAGAACGCCGAGCGCATGGTGGAGATGTGCAAAAACGATCTGCAAAAGGCGCAGCAGGAAATTTTTTTGCTGGAAAGCCGCATAAGGGAATGCGAAAAGCAGGTGGCGCGAATAGAGCTGACCGCGCTTGGAACGCCCGCCGCCTTTAAGGATGTGGACGCGCTGATAGAGGAGCTGGACGGCGTGAGGAGCGATCGCGCCGCCGCCGCCGTGGTGGTGGAAAAGGCGCGCGAGGCGGCGGAGGAAGCGGCTACACAGTTCGCCGAGGCTATGGAGGCATATAAAGAGGAATGCAAAAAATACGGCTTCGAAAATGACGATCAGGTGAAGGAGAACACGCTGACGGAGGAGCAGGCAAACGCTTTAAAAGCCAAGCTGGAACAATATATGGCGGAAAAACAGGCGGCGGCCGAGCGGCTGGAAGCATTGGAGGCACGGCTTGCGGGCATGGAAAAGCCGGATATGGCGGCGGCGGAGACGCAGAAAAACGCGGCGGTCTCCGCTCGCAGGCAGGCGGAGGAGCTACTGACGCAAAAGCGTACGCAGATAGAAATAATGCATACCGCGCTCATGCGTGTGGAAAAGCAAAACTCCGGTCTTGAGAGTCTGCGCGCCGGTTTTGCCAAGCTGGACAATTTCGCCAGCCTGCTGCGCGGAGACAGGGGCGTGGGGCTCAAGCGCTATGTGCTGGGCGTTATGCTGTCCTCCGTCACGCGGGAGGCCAACCGCCTCTTGAAGCTGGTGCACGGCGGGCGCTATCAGCTCTTCCGCACGTCGGAGAAGAAGGGACAGGCCAAAAAAGCCGGCCTGGATCTCGAGGCCTTCGATTCTAATACGGGTGAGCGGCGCAGCGTTTCCGGGCTTTCGGGCGGCGAAAAATTCCTCGTTTCGCTGGCGCTGTCGCTAGGGCTTTCGGCCGTTGTGCAGGCGCAGAGCGGGGGCATTCGCATGGATGCCATGTTTATTGACGAGGGATTTGGCTCGCTTGACCCCGGCTCCATTGAGGACGCTATGGCCGTGCTGGCCAGTGTGCGAGGCGGTTCGCGCCTTGTGGGCATAATATCGCATGTGGCTATGCTGCGGGAGAATATTGAGGCGGCCATTGAGGTGAACAAGACTAAGCGGGGCAGTACGCTGCGGCAGATCGTTTGATTTTTTTGTTGTGCTTGAGTGCGCCTGCGGCGGGCTTACACCGCGCGTTGGCGCGGGTATATGGGGTGTCGCGTTCGGAGAGGGCGCACCCCGACGGAAAACGCGGCGTAAACTTCGTTTGTGTGGGGCTTTCTGTAGAGGTCGCGCCGCTCCTAGCTCCGCGTCTTTGCACAGATTTATGCTATTGTTTCGTTCGCTCCGCTAAAGTTTCCTTACGGGGTACGCCCTCCCCGAACGCTGGATGTATGGGGAGATTTTTAAGGACATATATTTTGGGCGTTTATGTCCTTTTGCCATTTGTCCGCTTTGCGGACTTATTATTTTGCAGTTGTCTCACTTTAGCTGTTCTTTTTTGCTTCAACCAGATACGGATAGGGGTTTAGGTAGTATCCGTCTGCTGTTACTATTGTGAAGTGCAGGTGGTTTGCAGTGCTGTTGCCTGTGTTGCCCACGTTGCCTATCACTTCGCCGCGCTTCACCTGCTCGCCCATACTGCGCGGGGAGGGGCGTACCATGTGGTAATAGTGGTACTGTGTGCCGTCTGTTCCCTCCAGCACAACGTAATTTCCCGTGCCGGGGCCGTTCCCCACGTCCTTTATGCTGCCGTCCACGCAGGCCAGCAGGTTTGTGTCCTCCGGGGCGTTTATATCCGTGCCCGTGTGCCTTCTTGTGCCGCCGTCGCGCGAATCCTCCCAGTTGTCGCCAAAGCTTCGGTCTTGGGGATTTTCGATGGGGAAGAGCAAGGGTTCCAATTCGGGCTGCCCTATGCCGTCGCGCGGTTTTAGGTCGTCGTCGTACAGCGTATTAAGGTAGGCGTAGGAAAACGTGTGGTATATCGGCGAAACCGTTTCGGTGGAGGGCAGTGAATAAAAAAGCTCGTCCGCGTCTTTGGGCGAAATATTTACCTTAACGTTGTATATACCCGTTTTGCCGTCGTTTCCGGCGACGTTGTCTATTTGTATATCCGTCTCATAGGCATTCTCCAGTGCGTCGCGCAGTATTTCCGGCTCGCCGCTGTAGTTGAGCGCCAGCGTGGATAAAAGCTGCCAGGGCAGCATCTTCACCTCGAAGCTGAAACTTTTTATGCGTATATCCTTGGAGCTCTGACCCGAGCGCAGCCATTTAAGATATTGCTTGGGCAGCGCCAGCGTGGCCTCGGCGTTTTCCACCACCAGGTTTGTGCTGCGCTTTCCCTCCGGCCAAACGTAGGTATCGGCCGGAATGTAGTTCAGCACGTCGTCCGTGCCTATCATATCCAGCACCTCGTCCACCGAAAGCGGTGCGGGAGTAGGTGAGGGAGATGGTGAGGGTGAGGGCGTAGGTTCCTCGGTGGGCTGCGGCGTAGGCGCAGGGGCGGGGAGCGGCGTTATGGCCGCCGTTTCCTCGGGTGCGGGAAGCGCGCCTGAGGGCGGTGCGTATTCCGTTTTTTGGCCGCAGGAAAAAAGCAGAGCGGCG
>CAYXFB010000096.1:0-8145 GCA_964464145.1 uncultured Christensenella sp. | reverse complement strand
GATACAAAAATGGATGCTTCGCCTACGCCTAGCATCCATTTTTTCGACAGTCTGAAGCTGCAATTTGCTAATTGCAGCTTTTCTTTCCGAACGTTAACATCACTTTTGCTCTATAAGCTCTATCTCCACGCCGTCAGGGTCGTGGTAAAAGGCGAACCGTACGCCCGGCGCGGGGCTTATGGGCCCGCGCAGCAACGGACGGCCCGCCCGCTCCATCATTTCCATGGCCGCGTCCAAATCATCCACGCTTATACCCACGGACAGGCCGGAATATTGAACGCCCGCGTATTCCCTGTCATACAAAAGCTCTATGCTGGGCTGGCCGGGCTCGCCCAAAAAAGCCATGCCGTGTCCCTCGTTTTGCATGCGCGAAAGTAGGTTCAGCCCCAGAATATCCTTGTAAAAAGCTATTGATCGCTCAAAATCCTGCACGTAAATCGTCACAAACCCAAATTTCATCGTTTTTACCTCCGCTATTTTCTAATGCAACACCGCGCAATTCGAGCAAACCTTAATCGTGCGGTATTGCCTTAAAGCCCCGCCATCTCGGCAAATTCTTCCTCGGTTATAACCGCCACGCCCAGCACCTCCGCCTTTTTCAGCTTGGAACCTGCGGCCTGCCCCGCCAGCACATAATCCGTCTTGGCCGAAACGGCAGAGCTCACCCTTCCGCCGCGCGCCTCTATAAGCTCCTGCGCCTGCTTGCGCGTGTATGTTTGCAGCGTGCCCGTAAGCACGAATGTTTTGCCGTCAAACTCACCCGTGGCCGCGGCCTCCGCCTGCTGCGGCGCGACA
Source organism: uncultured Christensenella sp. (assembly GCA_964464145.1). Lineage (GTDB taxonomy): Bacteria > Bacillota > Clostridia > Christensenellales > Christensenellaceae > UBA5399. Next base: position 7,350 of record CAYXFB010000096.1, on the reverse strand, counting down.
CCGGCCGCGAAAAGCTCGTCCACCACCTTCATATATTCGGGTGTGTGGAAAAACTCCACGATATCTCGCGCCACCACCTCGCCTATATCCCGTATGGCTATAAGCTCCTCCAGCGTTGCCGCCTTTATGCCCTCGTATGTGTGAAAATTCTTCGCCAGATCCTTGGCCGTTTTCTTGCCCACGTTGGATATTCCAAGAGCGAATATAAAGTTGGCAAGCGGCGGCGCTTTGCTTGCCTCAATGGCGGATAATATATTTTCCGTACGCTTGTCCTTGAAGCCCTCTTGAGAGAGAAGCTGCTCCTTAGTGAGCGTATATATGCCCGCCACGTCGCGTATATCCAGCTTGTCGAATACAAGCGTTATGGTCTTTTCGCTGAGGTTTTCAATGTCCATAGCGTCCCGCGAAACGAAATGCACCATACGCGAAACAAGCTGCGGGCGGCAGGAAAGCGAATTTTGGCAAAAGAGGTTGGGGCCTATCTCCGTAAGCTTTGTGCCGCAGGCCGGGCAGTGCGTTGGCTTTTCTATCTCTACCAGCTCGCCCTCCTGCTCCGGAGTTGCGCCCAGTATCTCGGGTATAACGTCGTTTGAGCGGCGCACGAACACGCGCGAACCTATCCTTACGTTCTTGCGCGTTATATCCTCATAATTATTCAGCGTAGCGCGCTTCACCGTAACGCCCGCTATGTCCACCGGCTCAAGCAGCGCGGTTGGCGTGAGCTTACCGCTCCTGCCCACGTCCCAGCTTACCTCCTGCACTATGGTGGTCATCTCCTGCGCGGCGAATTTATAAGCCACCGCCCAGCGCGGAAATTTTTGCGTATAGCCAAAGGCCTCTCGCGCGGCGAAATCGTTTATTTTCACCACCATGCCGTCTATGAGGTAATCCAGCCCGTGGCGCGCGGCCTCCGCCTCGTCTATGGCGGCCTTCACGTCCCCCATATCGGCGAAAAGCTTTTCGTAACCGTTCACGTTGAAGCGGTTTTCACGCAAAAAAGCTATCATCTCCGCATGAGTTTTGAAGGTCTTGCCCTCAATATAGCCCACGTTGTAAAAAAAAGCGTCCAGCCTGCGCGTGGCAGTAACGGCCGGGTCAAGGTTTCTCAGCGCGCCCGCCGCCGCATTTCTGGCGTTTTTAAGCGGCTCAGCCGCCGCTTTGTTGTACTCTTCCAGCACGGAAAGACGCATTATGGCCTCGCCCTGCACCTCCATGCGTCCGGTGAAACTGATGCTGAGCGGCAGGGTGCGAATTGTTTTCACCTGCTCCAGTATCTGCTCTCCCACCTCGCCATCGCCGCGCGTGGCCGCGCCTACAAGCAGACCGCCCTCGTATGTGAGGTTTATCGTCAGTCCGTCAAATTTATATTCCAGCGTATATTCGGGCGAAGGCAGTCCATATTCGGCGGACAGCTTTTCCGCCCTGTCCCGCCATGCGAAAAGCTCGGCTTCGTTCTGCGCTTTATCCAGGCTCCACAGCGGAGCTAAGTGGCGGTGCTTCTCGAAGCCGGATAAAAGCGCGCCGCCTACCCGCCGCGTGGGCGAGTCAGCAAGCGCGCCAAATTGCTGCTCAAGCGCTGTAAGTTCATCGTACAGCCTGTCATATTCGGCGTCCGAAACCGCCGGGTCGTCCAGCACGTAGTAGCGGTAGGCAAGTTCTGTAAGCCTTTCCACCAACGCGCGCATTTTTGCCTCACTCATCCATTATCTCCAACATCGCAAAGGACAAGAACATTTTTTTCTGTCCGCCCTTTTCAAAATCCACCACGGCCACAAGGGAATCCCCCTCGCCCATCATTTGCTTAACAACGCCGCGTCCAAACATCTTATGCCCTACTACTGTACCCACATTGTACTCGCCCGTAACCTTTTTTGGCTTTATTTTTTCCGTATGCATACCACCGGAGAAGAATTTCTTCTTTTCCGCGCTGGAAGCCGCGGTCGCCTTGGGCACCGGGCTTATATCGTCTATCATGTCCGCCTTTATTTCGTCTATAAAACGCGAACGCTTGGATGGCTGTGTGCGCCCGTACAGCATACGGCTGTGCGAATGCAGCATAAACAGCTTCTTTTTGGCGCGCGTTACCGCCACATAGCAAAGCCTGCGTTCCTCCTCTATGTTGTCCTCATCTATTGCACGCTGGCTGGGGAAAATATTCTCGTCCATGCCCGCGATATATACCACATCGTACTCCAGCCCCTTGGCCGCGTGCATGGTCATCAGCGTCACTCCACCCTGCTCGTCCATGCTATCTAGGTCTGTTATGAGCGTTATGTTCTGCAAAAAGCCCTCGAAGCCTTCGTCCGAACCCTTTTCTTCAAACTCGTAAGCCGAGTTTATGAGCTCCGCCACGTTTTCCATGCGCATCTGCGATTCGGGCGTGCCCTCCTCCACCAGCATATATTTGTAGCCCGAACGTTCGTAGGCGCGTTCCAGCACCTCGGGCACGGTAAGCTCCTGCCAGTCCTCGCTGATGGCCTTGTACACCTCGGCAAACTCCTGCGCCTTTTTCTTTAGCGCCTTGTCCGCAATAAGCTCCTCCGCGCTCAATATAACGTCCATTATGGAGATGTTGTGCTCACTCGCGATTGCCCGCAGCGCCGCCACCTTGGAATCTCCAATGCCACGCTTGGGCGTGTTTATTATGCGCAGCAGATGTATATCCGCCGCCGGGTTTGCAATTATGTTGAGGTAGGCCACTATATCCTTTATTTCCTTGCGTTCGTAAAAGCTCTGGCCGCCGTACACCCTGTAGGGTATGGAATACATGCGCAGCTTTTCTTCCAGCAATCGCGAAAGCGTGTGCATACGGTACAGCACGGCGATATCTGAAAATTCTATGCCCTGCTGCGTTATCTGCTGTATGTTGCGGGCTATGCAGGCCGCCTCGTCACCATCGTTTTGCGCGGCGTAAAGGCAGGGCTTGAGGCCGTCCTCTATCTCGCTCCACAGCGTTTTGCCCTTCCTGCCCTCGTTGTTTTTTATGATGGAGTTGGCAACGTCCAGTATTTTTTTATCCGAACGGTAATTTTGCTCCAAACGTATGACCTTCGCGCCCTTGAAATCCTTTTCAAACTCAAGTATATTGCGGATGTTCGCGCCTCGAAAGGCGTATATGCTCTGGTCGTCATCGCCCACCACGAATATATTTCCGTGGCCTGCCGCCAATATCTTCACCAGACGGTACTGCGTCATATTGGTGTCCTGATATTCGTCCACCATTATATATTTGAACTTGTTTTGGTAATATTCCCTTGCCTCGCTGCTACCGTCCAGCATTTGCAGCGTATTGAGCAGCAGATCGTCAAAATCCATGGCGTTCTGTCGCTTTAGCTGGGCTTGGTAGCGCGAATATATCTCGCCCGCGTATTCGGCGACAAAGGGATTCAGCTCCACCGCGTAGGTGGCAAAATCCGCCGTTTCATCGTCATTTTTATATTTGCTTATGAGATTGCGCATATACCTGTCGCCATAGGCCTTGTTTTCTTTGAGATCCAGCGCTTCCAGTATATTTTTTATAACGCGCAACGTGTCCAGCGTATCGTATATCAAAAAATTGGAGGTATAGCCTATCGCCTCGGCATAACGGCGCAGCATACGCACGCACATAGCGTGGAAGGTGCTCACCCACATATCGCGGATGTCAAAATCCACGGTGTCCTCTATCCTGTCTCGCATTTCAGCCGCCGCTTTATTTGTGAATGTTATAGCCAGTATTTCCCACGGCCGCGCCTTGCCAGAATTTAAAAGATGCGCCACACGCTGCGTTAAAACACGTGTTTTGCCGCTGCCCGCTCCCGCCAGAACCAGCACCGCGCCCTCCGTGGTGTCCACTGCCAGCTGTTGTTTGTCGTTCAATTTTATCATTTTTTCTCCCCGTCGTTGCGCGCTATCGCCAGCTTGTAGCCGCCTGCGCCGTAATTGAGACAGCGGTTTACACGCGAAATGGTGGCGGATGAAGCACCCGTCTCCTCCGCTATTGCGTGCGAGGTGGTTTTTTTGCTGAGCATTTTAGCCACCTTATACCGCTGCGCTATTGCATTAAGCTCTGAAATAGTGCACAGGTCGTCAAAAAACATATAGCATTCTTCTTCATTTTCAAGGGAGAGCACCGCTTTGAAAAGGTCGTCCATCTCCGAAGATTTCAATTTTGAATTATACATATGATAAAAAAATCCTTTCCCTGTGCGCACAAAGCACCATGTACATATAAAAGAGTATGTCCGTCTACAGGATTCGGCGGAACAGGCCGCCCATAAGAAACAGAAAACTGTATAAGTATATTTTAACACATTTTAACGCCAAAATAAACGCCTATACTGTTTCCTGTCACAAAAAGCCAAAGTTTTTATATTTGCATCAGTCGAAAATGTTTTTATACAGCCGCACGACATCGTCGCCCATTATGGCCAGCACCACCTGCTCGCCCTTGGTGTTGCGCGCGTCCAGCGGCACGCCGTCCGTTGTAAGCTTCACCGTCTCTCCCGATTTTTGCACCGCCGTTATTTTTGATATCTCAGTTAAAATAAGCGCGCCAGCCAGCCTTGCGCCCACGACGGGAACCAAATTGTAAGCCTTGAGCCCCTTGCCGTTTCTGCCCTGCTCTTCAAACTCTGCCAAAGGCGTTTGCTTGGCGTAGCCCTTTTCCGTCATTGTGAGCACCTTTGCGTCAAGCTCTCCGCTTATCTGCTCCGCCAGTATAACGTCCGCCTTGCGGCCCAGTTTTATCGCGCCCACGCCCTTGCCGCTCCTTCCCATTACGGAAACGTCCTCTTTTTTGATGTTTATAGACATACCGTCCGATGTTACGAACAGCAGATTGGGCAACGCCTTGTCGTCCGGCTTGGCGTAGATCAGCACGTCGTCATCCTTCAATCCGCAGGCCATTATTTTAGACTTTCGCACATCAAACTCCGCCGCCTGCGTGGCCTTCACCAGCCCGCCCGCCGTGGCGAAGTATATGAGCCCGTCGGCAAAATCCGCCTTGGTGAGTATGCTCAGTATCTCCTCGTTCGCCTCCACGCCCGTCATAAGCGCGTTCAAAGACTTGCCCGCGTCCTTTATCTTCGCTTCGGGCACGCTGGTGGCGGCCAGCATATACATATTGCCGAGGTTGGTGAATATGTACAGCTTTTCGGCAGTATTGGTGGAAACCAGCATGGCCGGCTTTTGCTTTTCCTCAATATCGTTCGCCTCTATGCCCTTTTGCAGCGCCTTGGGAGACATACGCTTTAGGCTGCCCCCGCGCGTCAGCACGATGGCGCAATCCTCGGATACCACAAACTCACTCTCGTCTATGTTTATAGCCGCCTTGTGCTCTTCCAGCATCTTGGTGCGCCGCTTATCCGCGTACTTGCCGCGCAGCTCCAACAGCTCTGTTTTGATGACCTCCAGCAGCTTGGCCTCAGAGCCCAGTATAGATTTGAGGTAGGCAATGAGCGCCACCACCTCGGCGTATTCCTTCTCTAAAAGCTCCACCTCAAGGTTTGTGAGCCGCGCCAGGCGCATATCCAGTATGGCCTGTGCCTGCACGCCCGTCAGCTCGAAGCGCTTCATTAGGTTGCGCTTGGCCTCCTCAGTGTTTTGGGCGGCACGTATTATACGTATGACCTCGTCAATATTTCGCACGGCTATTATCAGCCCCTGCAAGATATGCTCGCGCTTCTCCGCCTTCTCAAGATCGTACTGTGTACGGCGGGTCACCACGTTTTTCTGGTGGCGAATATAATGGTCTATTATGGCCATAAGCCCAAGCTGCTTGGGCGCGCCGTCCGCTATCACCATCATGTTTATGCCGAAGGTGGATTGCAGCTCCGTGTATTTATAAAGCAGCCCGAGTATCTTTTCCGCGTCGTGGCCTTTTTTCACCTCTATAACGGCGCGCATACCCTCGCGGTCGGATTCGTCGCGGATATCATCTATCGCGCTGAAAATCTCCTTCTTGGCCTCGCTTATTGCCAGTATCTTCTCCAGCAGGCCCGCCTTTTTTATTTCATAGGGCATCTCTGTTATAACAATCGATGTCTTTCCGTTCTTTTGATTTTCAAAATGCGCCTTGGCGCGCATCTGCACCTTACCGCGACCCGTTTCATAGGCCTGCCTCAGCCCGTCGCCCGCCACGAGGTAGCCGCCCGTGGGAAAATCCGGCCCCTTTATGTGCGACATTATATCTTCCAGCGTGCATTCGGGCTTGTCTATGCGGGTTACCACACCGTCTATCACCTCGCCCAGATTGTGCGGGGGAATGTTGGTAGCCAGACCCACCGCAATGCCGGACGAACCGTTCACCAGCAGATTTGGGTAACGCGCGGGCAGCATATCCGGCTCCCGCTCAGTATCATCAAAGTTGGGGCGAAATGGCACTGTGTCCTTATTCATGTCGCGCAGCATCTCCAGCGCGAGGGGCGACATTCTGGCCTCCGTGTAACGCATGGCGGCCGCGCTGTCCCCGTCTATGCTGCCAAAGTTGCCGTGACCGTCAACAAGCGGCATACGCATGGCAAAATCCTGCGCAAGGCGCACCATCGCGTCATACACGCTGCTGTCGCCGTGCGGGTGATATTTTCCCAAACAGTCGCCCACTATCCTCGCCGATTTTTTATACGGCTTGTCCGGCGTTATGCCAAGCTCCTGCAATGTGAAGAGTATGCGCCGCTGCACCGGCTTAAGACCATCCTCCACGCGCGGCAGTGCGCGTTCCATAGTTACGTACTCCGCGTAGGTCATGTAGGAATTGTGCATCACCTCGTCAAGCGCGGTGTCTATTATATGTTCATCAAACTCAATCTGCTTCTGTTTGCTCATTTTTCACCTCAAAATCGTCCCGCTTGTTGAAGTTGGCGTGTTCGCTTATGTATAGCTTGCGCGGCTCCACATTGTCGCCCATCAGAGTGGTAACGACCTCCTCCACATCCGCAAGGTCCTCTATTGTAACGCGTATTAAAGAGCGCTGCTCCGGGTCCATGGTGGTGTGCCATAGCTGATCCGGGTTCATTTCGCCCAGCCCCTTATAGCGCTGCACACCCGCGCCCTTGCCTATCTCCTCCTTGGCCTTCTCAAGCTGCCTATCCGTATAGGCATACATTATTTTCTTGCCCTTCTCTATCTTGTAGAGCGGCGGGCGGCCTATGTATAGGTGCCCGTCCGTTATGAGCTGCTTGAAATAACGGTAGAAGAATGTTATAAGTATGGCGCGGATGTGCCCGCCGTCCTGATCCGCGTCCGCCAGTATTATGACCTTGTGGTATTTAAGATTCTCTATATTGAAGCTCTCGCCAAAGCCCGCGCCCAGCGCCGTTATTATGGAACGAAACTCCTCGTTTGCCAGCACCTGATCCATGCGCTTTTTTT
>CAYXFB010000095.1:0-8190 GCA_964464145.1 uncultured Christensenella sp. | reverse complement strand
CGCTATTCTTGCTTTAGTTTACTGCTCTACCCCAACATTTGACATAGAGCCAAAAAAAGAAACGGAGCATACCGCCGCCGTTTCCGCCGTTTTATAATGCCTTGCTTTCGGCTTCGCTTTTTATATATCCGCCTAAGAGCCCGTTTATGTACCTATAGGATTTATCGGTGGAGTATTTTTTGGCCAACTCCACCGCCTCGTTCACGGCCACCTTGGGCGGCACGCCCAAATAGCGCATCTCAAATATGGCCAGCCGCAGCACGGCCAGATCCACCTTGGATATGCGCTCTATCCGCCACGAATGCGAGTTCAGCGAAATGATGCTGTCCACCTCGTCACGCTTTGGTACAAAATCCGAAATAACGCTCTTTACATATTCAATGTCCTCGCCGTCAAGCTCTCCTGCGTATATCTCCGAATACCTGCCCTCTTCCTCCGGGTCTTTCAGCTCGCCCGTTATGCTGTATTCATACAGCAGCTTCATGGCATATTCCCTTGCTTCTCTCCTGCTCATCTAAAGCCCTATTACCTCTTTCTCGTGAATAAATTTTTGAAAAACGCGCTTATAGTCGCGCGAAGTTCCGGGTGCGTACCAAGGATCGCGCCCACACCCACGCAAACTATTATGAGCAGCGTAGCGCCAAAGCCCAGCGTGAGGAACAGTATCGCTATTATAAGGCCTATGAGCATCCCCCAAAACAACCCCCTGTTTTGCGGATACCACAGCGCAAATTTATTGAGCAATTCCTTCATAACGCCTTCCCTCATCAGTCTACCCTAGTGGCAAGGTGGTCGTCAATATTCATAACTATTATTGAGTTTTTGCGCACCTTTATGCCCGTTGTCTTTTGTATATTGTCTGTGAGGCCGTCCTGCAATTTCTTGGTGAGATCGGGAATATCCGTCTCCGGCTTCACAGCTATCTGCAATTGTATCTCCACCGCGTCAACGAAAGAATCCACACGTATGTTGAGCCCCTTCACGTCTTTAAAATCGCGCACGTATTTGTTTACCAGCTCTTCTATGGCGCGCACGGTGATGGTGACGCTGCCTATTTCAAAATCGGCTATTTTTGCCACTGAGGGCAGCGCTTTTTTGGCACCGAAGAAGAGCAGGCATATGCCCACCACCGCCAAAACGATGAATATTGCGGCGTAAAGCACCTTGAACGCCATATCAGTGCCCGTAAAGCTCTGCACTATACCGTTCAGCATGGCGGTATTTATAAGTCCAAAGGTGACTGCCAAAAGAAACAGGCAGGCCACAACCATAATGATTACGAATATTGTGAATACTACTCTGGTGCCGACCTTCATTTTCATGGTTATCCTCCTCAAAGCAGATATACCCGACCAATGAGATCGGGTATACACCGTTTTCTAAAATTTATATGGTTTTATTTTACCCTTGGCGGCTCAACCGGCTTGGGCGCCTTTGTTTTGATCGTGGCGGACTGCGGCATATGCTCGTCCTTTATTTTAATGCCCTGAACGCTTATGTTCACCTCTACGACTTTAAGCCCCGTCATTGTTTCCACGGCCTTTATAACGCTGCTCTGAATGTTTGATGCAACCTCAGGGATGGGCGTACCGTAATCCACAACTATGGCGATATCAACGGCAACCTCCTCCTGGCCAACCTCAACCTTTATGCCCTTGGAAAGGTTTTTCCTGCCCAGCAGGTCAACGATGCCATCCACAAAGCCGCCGCTCATGCCCGCAACGCCCGGAATGTCTATAGCCGCCAAACCGGCAATTGTGGAAATTACTTCACTCGCAAAGGTAATAGTACCGTTGCTTTCTTTTTTTACGGCGTTCTCGCCCGTCGCCATTATGTTTGTCTCTGCCATGATCATAGCCTCCAATTAATTTATATATTTTTAGATCGTTTTTAGACCATTATAGTGTTATATAAACACTTTGCAATACATACTAACCGGCAGACCCAAAAAATTTACACGCGCTCCATATAATCGCCCGTGCGTGTGTCTATGCGTATCTTGTCGCCCGTTTCTATGAACAGCGGCACCATCACCTTAGCTCCCGTTTCTATTATGGCGGGCTTGTTTCCGGCCGTGGCCGTATCGCCCTTGAAGCCCGGCTCAGTCTCGGTTATCTCCATCTCAACGAAGTTCGGCGGATCAACCGCAAAGGCCTCGCCCTTGAAAAACTGTATCGTAACGTTCATGTTTTCCTTCATGTAGGGAAGCGCGCTCTCCACCATGCCAAAGTTCAGCGGAAGTTGCTCGAACGTTTCGGTATCCATGAAATGGTACAGCTCGCCGTCAGAATAAAGGTACTGCATTTCCTTTCTGTCCACATGGGCTTTGGGGAATTTGTCCGTGGGGCTGAACGTTTTTTCCAGCACGTTGCCGCTTATAACGTTCTTTATCTTGGTACGAACAAAGGCCGCGCCCTTTCCGGGTTTTACGTGCTGGAAGTCCACAATGACCCACACGCCTCCGTCTATCTCAACTGTCATGCCCTTCCTGAAATCACCGGCTGAAACCATAAAAAAACTACCTCCAAAATTTACTGTATCAATATCAATTCTTTAGAAAAACCGTACAAGCTGCCCGTTCCGGCGATGCACATATCCTCTATGCGCACACCGCCCAAGCCGGGGACGTATACGCCCGGCTCTATGGTGTACACCATGCCCGGCAGTAAAATATCCTCCGAAAGCTTGTTCAGCACGGGCTGCTCATGTATCTGCATGCCCACGCCGTGGCCCGTGCCGTGGCGAAAATATTCGCCGTAGCCCTGTTTTTCTATTATATCGCGCGCCGCAGCATCCACCGCCCTCGCGCTTTTTTCCTGCGCGGCGGCATAAAGCGCGGCTTCCTGCGCCTTATACACTATATCATATATGCTTTTTAGCCTGCCGTCAACATTTCCTATGCCAAAAGTGCGCGTTATATCAGAGCAATAGCCCTCGTAGCGGCAGCCGAAATCCAGAGTCAGCATGTCTCCCGAGCGGATCTCCCTGTTAGAGACCGTGGCGTGGGGCAGCGCGCTGTTTTCGCCCGAGGCCACAATGGGCTTGAAGGCGCAGTCCATACCCTGTATGTTTATCTGGTAAATAAGCTCCGCGCGCAGGTCAAACTCTGTCATGCCCGGCTTTATAAGCTTCACGAGGTTTTCCAGCACCACGTCGTTTCCCGCCGCGGCAAGGCTTATCTTTTGAAGCTCCGCCGGGGACTTCACCGCCCGCAGCCGCAAAACATCGGCCGATATATCCGCAAATGCCGATACGCCCAGTTCCGCCTGCCAACGCTCAAATGTCTCCACCGAAACGTCCTGCTTTTCTATCGCCAGCGTGGCCGCGCCATAGAGCGCCTTTTTTATGGCGCTAAGCCGCTCCCCTGCCGTGGTGGTGATTATTTCCACCTCGCCCGAAATATCCTTTTTCGCCTGCTCCGTATAGCGCGCGTCCGTGAAAAAATACCCGCGCCCTCCTGAAAGCAAAAATTCCGAGCTATCGCCCGAAAAGCCCGTCATGTAGGCCACGTTCACCTCGGAGGAAAAAAGATACGCGTCCGCCTTGTCAAGCGCCAGCACACGCTCTCTCGTGCCGCTCATAGCGCCGCCTCGTACATGCGCTTCAACGCCACGGCGTCCAGCGCCTGCGTGCCGTTGGATTCGCATATTATAACGGGCGTCAATCCGCGCTCCGCCAAAAGCTCGCCCAGCGGCTCAAAGAAGGGCCCGTACTGCGTATCCTCCAGCGTGAGATGCTTTTTCTCGCCCTTGGCCGTGTATTCTATCTGCGAAAAATGCACGTGAAAATTTTGGTATTTTTCCTCGCCCACGCCGCTTTTCAGCGCGTCCAATATGGCGGCGTAATCCGCTTTGCCCTTTATACCGCCCAGCGTGCGGCAGTTCAGATGGCCGAAATCTATGGCCGGGTATATCATATCGTCAATGGCGCACAGCTCTATTATTTCCTCCAGCGAACCTATCTGGCTCATTTTGCCCATTGTCTCCGCGCAATATTTAACGTCCGAAAAACCCTCGCGCTTCATGTGCGCTATTATTTCTGTAAGATTGCGCTTGGTTTTTTCAAAAGCCTCCTCCCGCGCCTGCTTGCCGGGAGAGCCGGGATGAAAAACCACCCGCCCAGCGCCCATATAGCCGCCGCAGGTGCTGGATTCCATGAAGTAAGAGAGGTTCTTTTCAAACTCATCGTTGGCGAGATTTATATAATAGGGCGCGTGCACGCTCATTTTTATGCCGTATTTCTCCGCCTCGCCGCGTATGCGCTCGCCCGTCTCCGGCTTCAGCTTGGCTCCCCTGCCGAAGGAATATTCAAAGGCGTTGAGGCCAAGGCTCGCCAGCCATGCCGGCTCCTCATATGTGTGCTTTCCGCCCTGCTCGTAAAATGCCTCGGAATTACCGGCCGGGCCGAAACGTATATTTGCCATCTAATCGTATCTCCTCAATATATCGCCCGGCGCAAGCTCGAACGGGCAGTTTATTTTTATGCTCTGCTGCGGGTGCGGCGCGGACTCCTGCGCCTCTCCCTCCATGTTTTCTATGCTCTTTACGGTGAAGCTCTTGCCCACGATGCGCGGAGATAAAACCTCCAGTGTCTCTCCTATGCTGAACTTGTTGCGCTGCTCCACGGTCGCAAAGCCCTCCTCCATCGCGGTCACCTTTGCGCAGAATGTATACTTGCGCGGGTCTACCTCGCGCGTGATGTCCTGCCCCTTGCTGCCCGGCATACCAAAGAAGAAGCCGGTGGTGAACCCGCGTGACGCGGAACGCAGCAGCTCTTCTTTGAGCTCCGCGTCAAAGGTATAGCTTGCGCCCTCTTTTATATATCCGTCTATGGCGCGGCGGTAGGCGCTTATGACCGAAGCCACGTAATATGCCGATTTCATGCGCCCCTCCACCTTGAAGGAGGTTATGCCCGCGTCCACCATCTCGGGTATGTGCTCTATCATCATGAGATCCTTGGAATTCATGATGTATGTGCCGCGCTCGTCCTCGTCTATCTGGAAATATTGGCCCTCGTAGCCGCGCTCGTGTATGAAATATTCCCAGCGGCAGGGCTGCGCGCATTCGCCGCGGTTGCCGCTTCTGCCCGTCATGGCGGTAGAAAGAAGGCAGCGGCCGGAGTGGGCTATGCACATAGCGCCGTGCACAAAAGCCTCTATCTCAAGGCTGTCCGGCGTATTTTTGCGAAGCAGCGCGATATCCTCAAGCGAGGTCTCGCGGGACATCACTATGCGCTTCACCCCCTGCTCATGCCAGAACTGAGCGGACATATAGTTCGTTGTATTGGCCTGCGTGCTCAGGTGCAGCGGCAGGGCAATGCCCTCTCGCCTGGCCGTAAGCAGCACGGCGGGATCGGAAAATATAGCGCCGTCCGCGCCTATATCGCTCAAAAAGCGAAGGTAGGCGGGCAGCTCCTCAAGCTCGGCATTATACAGCACGGCGTTCACGGTCACATACACTTTTTTGCCCAGCGAGTGCGCGAAGCATATAGCGCCCGACAGCGCTTCGTTATCGAAATTGCCCGCGAAGGCGCGTAACCCAAAGCTTTTGCCCGCCAAATACACGGCATCCGCGCCAAAATGAAAGGCGGTCTCCAAACATTCGCGGTTGCCCGCCGGAGCCAGCAGCTCTAATTTATTCATGCTCACTGCTCCTCTGCCGCCTGCTTGCGGTCATAGGCCTCCCAAAGCGGCTTATATTGGCTCACCGCCTCATAATGCGCATTGGCATCCTTATTGAACTCCAGATATGTTTTTCCTTCCGCGTCCGGAGTGGGGTCTTTTGTCACGAAGAACAGATAGCCCTCGTCTATATATTCCTCATCGGGGTGCAGCGCGGCCTTTATTGCTGCCTTACTGGGATTGCATATGGGCCCAATGGGAAGACCCTTGCGCACATGAGTGTTATATGCCGCAGTTTGCGAGGACGCAGGGGTTTCGGAAACCACTTCCTTCCCCTCCTCGTCCCGCGTTATGCCAAGCTCACCGTCCGTCAGCACCAATCTGTTCTTTATGCCCAGCGCGTAGGCCGCCGTGGAATCGCAGGCAAGCGGCATATCCCGTTCCAAACGGTTGTGCAGCACGGCCGAAACCTTGGCAAAATCGTGCGGCTGCGCCTCTTTTTCTATTATGGAGGCCATGATTACCACCTCGTCTATAGACATACCCAGATCCATAGCACGCGTATAATCGTCCGAGGTGAGCACCTCAAAGAAGCGGGAGAGCTGCTTGTTTATTACGGTGGCGGCGTCCGTGTCCTTGTAGAATTCGTAGGTATCCGGGAAGAGATAGCCCTCCAGCGCGTACTTGCGCTTTTCGGCAGCAGTCTCGTTGTTCTTCACTATTTCCTTGAGCTCGCTGCTGGTTATGTTTGCACCCTCGCCCGTTTCGGCCATCTTGAGATAGGCTTCCTCGTCCTGCAAAAATCCGTTTTTCACAAGCTCGGGCGCGAAGGCACTCGCCGAAAGCCCTTCAAGCAGCGTCACCTTGCCCGTCGGGTCTGTGCTCATGCCCTTTCTGAGCGTGTATATTATGTCGTCAAAGCTCATGGAGGGCGAAAGCATATAGGTGCCCGCCTTGAGCTTGGAGGCATTGTCCGAAAAATCCACGTACAGCTTGAAAACCTGCTTGTTGCGTATTATGCCCTGCTCCTCCAGCATTTCGGAGATAGAGGAAAGCGAGGAGCCCTTTTTCACCACAAAAGCCTGCTGTGATTTGTCTGAAAGATCCACGGGATCGAGGTAGTGCGAACGCACATAGTTTATGGCATAATACACAAGGCCGCCCGCCACAAAGAGGCTCACGCACCAAATAACGACCGGACGCAAAAAAGACCAAACACGCGCCCCGCGCGGCTCGCTCTTTTCGCGTATGCGAATAAGATCGTCCTCCGCGTGCGCGACGGACTTTATTTCCTGCTGCTCGTAATCATCCTCGCTGTGTAAGTAATAATCGTTCAAACGTTTTGCCAAGGTCTATGCTCTCCCATGATATTGTATTGCGCCCGGCGCTTTTATTCGCCAAACAATCCGGCGTCAAGCTCGCTCACTTCGCCGAATATTATTTTGTAAAGCTCTGATATGAGCGAATTGAACTGATATTCCGCCGCAAAATATTCCGTTATCTTGGGGTTGAATTGCAGCACCTCGCCCAGCTTCTGTATTTTTTCCATGAGATCGGCGGGCGGCTCCTGGCCGGATAATGCCATGGCCTGCGCCTCAAATTGCAGCTTTTTGAAGTCCGCGATCATCTTCTTGTTGGATTCCTCGGCGAAAACCTCGTCCTTCACCCTTTTGTAGTTTATATACTGGTCGGTCTTCTTTAGCTGCGCCGCCATTTCGTTCGCGTTATCGTATATATTTATCATGCTGCCGCTCCTTATTTTAAATATATTGCGTGATCTCCCCCGCCTTGGCCGGAGAGATCACCTGCCGTGCCTTTGCTGTTACACCTCAATTATTATAGGCAATATCATGGGGCTTCGGTTGGTCTGCTCATACAGATAGGCCGATACCTCTTTTTTCATCATGTTTTTGAGCGTGGACCAGTCTATGGTCTTGTTGTAGGAGCATATGTTTACCACTTCTTCCACAAGCCGCTTGGTGTTTTCTATCATCTCCTCAGATTCCTTCATGTATATGAAGCCTCTTGAGATTATATCCGGCGCGCCCAAAAGCTCGCCCGTCTCGGTGGATATGGGCACCACCACTATATACAGGCCGTCCGAGGAAAGCACCTTCCTGTCACGCAGCACTACGTTGCCCACGTCGCCCACGCCCAGGCCGTCTATTAGCACGCTGCCCGAGGGCACGGTGCCCGTTTGCATGGCCACGCGGCGGTTCATCTCTATAACGTTTCCTATCTCCGTTATAAATATATTGCTCTGCTTTATGCCCATCTTTTCCGCCAGCGCCGCATGCTGATACAGATGGCGGTATTCGCCGTGTACCGGTATGAAAAACTTTGGCTTTATGAGCGACATCATGAGCTTCAGCTCCTCGCGGCAGGCATGGCCGGAAACGTGCACCATATCCTTCGCATCGTTTATTACGCTGGCGCCCCTTCTGTATAACATATTTATGACGTCAGAAACGTATCTTTCGTTCCCTGGAATGGGCGTTGCCGAAATAATTACCAGATCGCCCTCTTTTATGTTTATCTTGGGATGCTGCCCCATAGCCATGCGCACCAGC
>CAYXFB010000094.1:0-8309 GCA_964464145.1 uncultured Christensenella sp. | reverse complement strand
ACACAAACGAAGTTTACGCCGCGTTTTCCGTCGGAACCCATCTTTCCCGCCCGCGACCAACCCTATACCCGCGCCTCCGCGCGGAAATCGCCCGCCGCAGGCGCAAATCCACATACGAAAAGCTTTCATCGTTTAGAAAAACGATAAAATAGAAGAATAAGCGCCCCCGTGCAGCGGGAAGAGCGGTACAACGAAGGCGCAAATCCACATAAGTAAAGCTTTCACCGTTTGGAAAACGATAAAATAGAAGTATAAGCGCCCCCGCACAGTGGGAAGAGCGGCACAACGCAGGCGCATATCCACATACGAATAGCCTTCATCGTTTAAGAAAACGATAAAATAGAAGTATAAGCGCCTCCGCGCGAAGGGAAATGCGGTACAACGCAGGCGCATATCGTACAACGTTAAAATTTCATCGTTTGGAAAACGATAAAATAGAAGTATAAACGCCCCCGCGCAGCGGGAAGAGCGGTACAACGCAGGCGCATATCGTACAACGTAAAAATTTCATCGTTTGGAAAACGATAAAATAAGAAGTATAAGCGCGCCCCGCGCAGGGAAAGCGCACCCCGCGTAGGGGAAAGAACGCATATGCGTTCAATCCCTCCAAACAAAATTCTCGGCGCCAGCACCCATTTCAAAATGATATTTAACTATGCCAAGATCTATGGACGTGTAAGGCCCCAATAGCTTCTTGGCGCGCACCACGTTGCCGCCTTCCAAAATGAAACGGAATCGCTGTTGGTTTATTGCAGTGGGCGCAAGGCGTGCGGCCTCCACACCTCGCATGAACCAATCGGGCGGGGTTCCGTTTGCGCGAAAGTGCGATTCCAGCGGTTTGTTTTTGTGCGGATTGCCGCTGTTTGCGCCGTAGCCTATGGAAATTATGCAGTATAGCTTTTCGCCCTCGCCAAGCTGTACGGCGCTCTTGCCCTTGCGGTAGGTTCCGGCTATCCAGCAGGTGTTAAGACCCAGCCGCTGCGCCTCTATCACCAGCTTTTCGCCGAAATAACCGCACTTTTCCTCCGTGCCAGGCTGCTTATTTCCCACTATTGCAATGTAGTTGTGTACGTTATCGAATTTGCCGTAGGCGGCTACCATGTTCACGGTCACATCGGGCACGTTCAGGCATAGCTGCATTTTAAGACCGCTTTGTGCGTTGCATTCCTCCATAAAACCTTGCAGCGCGGCCAGTGTTTCGCCCTCAATTTTCATGTCCGTATATTTTCTCACCGAATGTCTTTCGGCGATCGCTTTCATTATATCCATTTTATCTGTACTCACTTTCATAATTAATCGTCTTCTGCGCACTGGCAGAGCTGGTGTTTTTCCGTGACATCTGATATTATATCGTTTACGTGCGCCACGAGCTTCATCAAGCGCGCCCACAGCGCTTCGTCCGCATCCATGTGGTAAAAATTCATCGTTCCGCGTCGGTACATATTTACTATGCCTGCGCTTTTCAGTATGCTCAGGTGGTGCGAGGTGGCAGGGCGCGAAAGATTTATTTTCGCTGAAATATCGCCCACGCGCATACCGCCGTAGTTTTCCAGCAGCGCCAAGACTATGCGCTGGCGGTTTTCGTCGCCCAGGGCGGTGAAGGCCTGCCTGCAATCGCTGAATTCGCCCGCCAGCGCCGACATTTTGTTCACAATGTCATGCAAAAATGATCGCCTCCTTTGTTCGTTGGTTTAAACATATGAACCATTATATAACGAAAAAAGCATCCGTGCGCATTGGTAAAGATTTTCGAGATGCTTTTTATTATGCAGCTGAATGAGGACGAGCTTATGTTTTGGCATAAAAAAGCCGTATACCAGAGCGGCATACGGCTTTTGCTTTGTACTCAGCCTGTATATACTATTTTTCCGTTTGATACTGTATATACTATTTTGGTGTCGGATATCTTTGCGGGATCGATTTTTAATATATTGTCCGCGAGAACAACCATATCGGCCTTCTTGCCCACCTCTATGGTTCCGGTGAGATCCTCCATAAAGTTTTCGTAGGCTACGTTTTTGGTGTAGGCCTCAAGCATCTGGTAGGGTGAGAGCGCTTGCTCCGGCCAGCGATGCATGTCCTTGCTGTCTTCACCCGCATAGGGGCTGTTACGCGTTATGCCCACCTCTATCTCGTCCAGTACCTTGTATGGTGTTACCGGCGCGTCGCTCGCTCCTGTTATAAAGCAACCCTCGTCTATCATCTTTTGCGTGGGGTACATGGCCAGCGCCCTGTCCTTGCCTATGTAGGCCGCCTCCAAGTCATACAGCGGATCGGCATACATCCACAAAAATTGCAGCGCGGATATTATATCAAGTTCGGCAAAGCGCTTTATGTCCTCGTCTGTAACAGCGCATACGTGTGTTATGGTGTGGCGCGCATCGCGTTTGCCGTTTGCCTTACGCGCTTCCTCAAAGGCATCCAGCGTTTTTTGTACTGCACCATCTCCTATAGCGTGTACATGTACCTGCACACCCTCCGCATCAAAATACTTTACCATGCGGAAGAAATCCTCATCGTTCCACACGGGTTCGCCGTGCCATTCGGCGCCCTTTCCCGCTTCCGGCAGATAGGGCTCCAGCATAACGGCAGTGCCGCTTTCCGTAACGCCATCGTAAAATATCTTCACTGTACCGGTTGTCATCATATCGGAATCGAATTTGCTGCCGTCCTTTATCATCTTGAGCACATCGGCATACTTGCCTGAGGGTTGGAGTGTATTCACTATGCGCATACGCAGCGAAAGATCGCCCGCCTTATCCATTTCGCTGTATATGGAGTTTATGTCGGCACCGCCGCGCGTAAGATTGGTAAGGCCGGTTATGCCGTAAGAATTGGCCTCCTTCATGAATTTCTCTATGGCCTGCTTGTATTGCTCGTTTGTATATGTTATCGGTATTTTGTCCGTGACTAGCTGCATGGCGGCATCCGTCAGGCAGCCGGAGGGCTTGCCGTCCTTGTTGCGGTATATATTGCCGCCCGCAGGGTCCTTTGTATCGTCAGTTATTCCCCCAAGCTCCATAGCTTTGGAGTTTACCCAGGCCGAATGTCCGGAAACGTCCCTTATTATTATGGGCTTATCAGAGCATATCGCGTCCAGATCGGAGCGAAGTGGGCCGGGATTGCTTCCGTCAGGAAGCTGATACGCGTTCAGCATGAATGGTCTGCCCGAATAAACCTCCATGTCAGGGTTTTCGTCCACAAACTTCTTTATAGCCTTTAGATATTCTTCGTTCGTATCCATATCTTCCAGGCTGATGTTGAACAGTCTGTCCAGCCACATGCCCGGGCCGTGTATGTGTCCGTCCATAAAACCGGGCGACATGAACTGCCCCTTTAGATCTATTACCTTTGTGGAGTTGCCAACATAGGCCTCCACACCCTTGTCATCTCCTACATAAACGATTTCGTCACCGGTCACTGCCACGGCCTGCGCGGTGTCACCCTCTTTCACCATAGTTTGTATGACGCCGTTCTTGAACACGAGGTCGGCGGGCGCGGTGGTAGCCGCCCGCGCGGTGGAGCAACCGGCAAATATACCAAAGAGCATGGTTACGGCAACTGCAATTCCAACAAGCTTTCTTTTCATGTTTTCTCCTCCGTTTTTTATTGTGGTGTGTGGTGACTACGTTTATGCGAGATGTGATCGCCCCGCATTTTTTGAGCCGCCCTTCGTTCTGTATGGCAATGATAGCACGCGCGCGCGTGTGCTTGGAATAAACCGTTGGGTATAGATTGCTCTTATGGTGGGTATATTACACTAAACCCTCTGGAATATCCTCTGGAATATATTGAAAATATGACAAGGCGGTGATATACTTGTTTCATCATCTCCGGTTGGGGTTCAATATGGAATATTTCGGCTTCCTGTATAACTTGGTTTTGATAATTTTGAATACGGTGGTGTTCATTAGCTTTTTGCGGCTGTACAGTCAGAACAAAAGTAAAGCCGCGCTGTGGATAGCCATACTTTTTTTGATATATATACTGGACGTCGCATTGCTTTATATGGCCGATAATGTGGAGCCCTTCTCCAAGCTTTTGCAGGGCATGCTGATATCGGAACCATATTTTTATATGATACTTATACTTGGTATGATGCTTTCCATACGGATGGCTACGGGCCACATTTTCGGTAAGGGCTTCCGCATTTTTGAGATAGTCATGTGGCTCTTGGTGGCGGTGGCTATGGTGCTTGTGAGTGTGCTCTGCGACTATGAAACGGGCAGGATAGCCAGATTTTTGCTATCTAAAGCGCTCAGCGTGTCCATTTTCTTAACGGCCTTTGTTTGGTTGCATGGCTTGGGAGATGGCAAAACGCTGCGCGAACGTCGTTTTTTGTGGATGGTATATATTTTTTACGCAGCATGCATAGGGGCGGAAATAGCCATGTTTTTTGTGGATATAGTGACGAGCATGCCGGGATACCGAAATTTGGCCTATGAGGTCTTAAATGTAGGTTTTCTGACGTTGAGCTTCATATATCTGACGCATAAGCCGGCGCAGGCAACGCCGCAGACGGGCATAGGCGAAGGGATATCCAAACGCTACGGGCTGACGCCCAGAGAAACGGAGATATTGAGCTATTTGGCCAAAGGATACAGCAACCGCCAGATAAGCGACGTTGAATATATATCAATAGGCACGGTAAAGACGCATACGCACAATCTTTACCGCAAGCTCGGAATAAATAACCGCAGTGATATAACCGCTTTTTTGAACGAACAAAATAAATAGAATATTTGCCTTCATCTTAATATCGGAGTGCCTGTGTTTTTTCAGAGCCGATTTGTTTTCACAAAAAATTTTATGCCGCAATATCTATCAATATATATTGACTAATCGGTATTTTCACGTATACTCGAAAGTGACATCAAAGTATGCATAGGAGGTATTTATGCCCATGCTGAAGGGTTTTGCATCAAAAGCGGATCTTGTAAAAATGTTTATAGACAACACACCCATAGCGTACATAATATTGGACAAGGATTACCGTATACATTATATAAACAAGAGCTTTGCGCGCCTGCGAAAGCTGGATATAGAAGAAACTATAGGCGATTGCTGCTACAATATATCTAACGCGGGGGTGCGCTGCGCCAACTGCGCGGTGGCGCTGGCTCTGGAAAACGGGGAGAAGGCCTTTATTTCCCGTAAAGACGTGCTGCCTGACGGCTCTGTTAGATTTATAGACGATTATGCCATACCGCTTCAGATGAACGAAGATGGCGAGGTGGAGTATGTGCTGGAAATAATGATAAACCGCACGCAGGAGATGCTGGCGCGCGAGCAGCGAAACAAGGATTATGATGAGATACTGTCCATTTTCGCCACATTGATAGAGGCAAAGGATAGCTACACGGCGGCGCATTCAGACAACGTGCGTAGGCTTTCGCTCAATTTGGCTCGGGAGCTGGGGCTTTCACGAGACGAGATATTTGAAATATCTGTGGCTGCCAGCCTGCACGATATTGGTAAGGTGGATATACCCGAAAGCATAATAAACAAGCCGGGCAAGCTGACGGAAGATGAATTTGGCGTAATAAAAGGCCATCCGGTGGCTTCACATAAAATGCTGGAGGGGCTTTCCAGCTTTGGCAGAATAATGGATATAGCGCTGCATCACCATGAACGGGTGGCGGGCGGCGGATACCCTGACGGGCTGCGCGGAGATGAGATATCTTTGGGGGCAAAAATAGTGGCGGTGACTGACACCTATGACGCCATAACCACCACGCGCTCATACCGCAAGGCGCTTTCTCACGAATATGCGCTGGAGGAGATAAAGCGCGTGATGGGCACACAGCTTGATGAGGAGGTGGCGCGCGCCTTCATAGGAATGGATTTTGCCAAGGTTACAGACGAGGTGTATGATGACCCCGCAAGTGATTCGGAGCCGGTGGAAAGGGTGATAACGGTGCAGGCTGTAAAAAAGCCTGTAGATTTTGCGGTGGCGCAGTCCAAGCTGGATCAGGATCACCTGCTGGGCGAGATATTTGAAAACACGCCCTGCGGCTATATTCTTATGGATAAGGAGCGCAGGGTACTTTACGCCAGCGAATATTTTTTGGAATATATGGGGCTTGCGCGTGAGGACGTGCTGGGCAATATATGCTATGAAGCGGGGGGCATAGGCTCTTCGCCCTGCGAAAACTGCGCCATAGAGCGTGCGCTCAAGAGCGGCAAAACAGAGTATATGCGGCAGGAGCAATATACCGGCAACGGGCGAAAGATATTTGATCTGTACGGCGTGCCGCTGGTGGAGGCGGATGGCAGCGTGGAGCAGGTGATAGAGATAATAATAGATCGCACATCTGAAATACTGCTGGAGCGCGCGCGTGAAAACGATTTTAAAAAGCTCATAGAGATGCTGGGGGAGGTTTTTGAAAAGCAAAAGGATGAGCTGGACGAAAGCAACCTCTCAGATCAGATAGTGCTGATGCGCAAGCGGCTAAACGAGCTGCTGAGCAAAAAAATAATTTGATGCGCAAGAGGGGAGAGCTATAGGCCGGCTATAGTCTCCTCTATTATATTATTTGCGTCGTTGCCCTGTATATCAAGCCCCTGTGCAGAAATAAACTCCGCAGAGCCAATGCCAAGGGCGCTGCAAACACCCAGCATATATTCGCATCCGAAATTGAAGCCCTCTTGTATATACCCGCCGCTGGTGGTTATATACACCAGTTTTTCGGCTTTGCAAAGACCTTTCATCCCCTTTTCGTCGTACACAAAGGTTATTTCGTTTATCATTATATTTTCTATGTATATTTTGAGCAGGGCGGGGAAGGAAAAATCGTAATAGGGTGCGCCCACTATCAGTACATCTGCCTCCGCTATTTGGCGCGCCAGCGCAGAATCTGAGGGTTTGCCAGTTTGCATGGAAAGTATGCGCGCCGCTAGCTCAGACTTGTCCAGCGCACTGATATCTTGCTCACATAGGCGCAGTGTGCTGACGGCATATTCGCCGCCGCTGAAATGTTTTTTTATGTATGCGCCGCAAATGAGTCGGGTACGCGAATTTTCGCTTATTGCCGAATCTATATAAAGTATTTTTTTCATGTTTCGCTCCACGTGTTTTGGATTGATTATATCATAAATTTGGCCTGACATGGCAGCCCGTTTGGGCGTAGGCTCAGGCGGATGAGGGCGATCATTGATTATGAACATAATATTGAGTTATAATGTGCGTTAGGGTGATTTTTAAACAAAACGTGTGTATTACTGATTTGTGGGCAACGGTGCTGTTTTTTATTGGTTTGTTTTCACTGAATAATAAAGGCAAGGTGGTAGGATATGAGCTATGATATAATAAAAAACGAACTAAAGCTGAAACAACCCGTGTTGGGAATATCTCGTGTACTACTGGAAAAGCCTTTTGAAATGGCTTTCAAAGGGTGCGTATACAAGCATTTTTGCGGCATTGAGGAGCCTATATATTTTACAGCGGAAAACATAGGCTGCAAGGGCGCAGCGGCGGGCTGTGGCTTTAGCGATTCGTTGCCAGGCATACCGGGCGGCTTTGGTAATTTTATTTCGCAAGGGGCGGGGGAGGGCTTTCCACCCGGCGAGCGTATAAAGTGTTCCGCCCCGCTGGCGGAGAAAATGTTTTTGGCGCAGCCCAAAAACGTGATGGATGGAAAAAACGCCATTAGGATAGAGCGAATGGAGGAGGGTGTGCGGCCTGAGCTGGTGCTGTTTTTTGCCACACCCGACCAGCTTAGCGGGCTTATCCATCTTTTTTATTACAGGCGGGAGGATTATGACAGTATAACAGTTCCCGTGTGCTCTGGCTGTGCGCAGCTGTTTCGTCTGCCATTTGCAGAGCTTGACCGTGGTACGGGCAGGGCGGTTATGGGAAATATAGATTTTTTTTCCCGACCACATATGGACAGGGAGCTACTTGCGTTCACCGTGCCTTACGCGGCCTTTGCGAAGATGTGTGAGGACGCGCCGGAGTGCTGCTTCTTCGCGCCAGCATGGAACGGTATGAAAAAAAGGCTGTAGTTATTCGTGGCGGATATATGTGGGCAAACTAAGAGGCATATTACGCTGCCGTCTGCGCATAAAAAAAGTCGCATATCGCCAAATGATGGTACGCGACTTGCAAGCGGCATCGAAAAAAATTAATGAAGTTCTTTTTTCACTGTGCAAAAAAAGAACCGCTGGACTGCACAAAAAAACGCACCATTAGCGTAGCTGTCACAGAGAACTAACCATTATAATACCTATGATCTGTACTGCCGGATAACTTTGGAGGCCCTGTGAAAAAAAGTCTGTAAAAACAGCTTTCGATGATACAATATCAAAGG